>VHDG01000015.1 GCA_016871475.1 Verrucomicrobiota bacterium | reverse complement strand
TGTGGCTGGCTGCCTTCTCAGTCGATCGACTCCCGGGATGACTTCGGGTTTGGACGGTTTTTCCGCGGCCTGGTCCATTGTGATCGGCCTTTGCTTACTCGGAATGAGCCTGGGGGTGCGCGTGACGGATCGACCTGCCCGGGGTGTGGGCTCGATCCAGATCTGGAAGCAGGATGCTTTCGTGCACGGCTTGTTCGTCCTCTCAGCTCTGGGCCAGTCGAGCCTCCTGCGTGCATGGTTTCCCTCCGGGATAAACCCGGGGTCTGGGGCGCCTGAGCCGGTCATACTGACTGAGGATCCCAGCTTATTCGTTGCGGTCGGTTTGATCATCGTTCCCGGCTTCTGCTTCGGCGCTCTGCTCCGTTTGATCATCCAGACAGCTCGTGCTGGTTCTGACCCCGGGCGCTCCTTCACGGGGAGGTTCTCTTGTTTGATCCTGATGGGTGTGGGACTTGGCTACACTCTTTCCGGGATGCTGGATTTCACGATCTTTCATCTGAGTGTCGGCGGGTGGATGGCCGTTGGCCTCACGGGGTTGTCGGTGGGGATCGCCTGGCTGAACGTCGGTGTGGCCGGAGCCAGGGACTTGAAGGAAGGTGAGCGAAGCATGAGCGACACTGTGGCCTGCGGGGGACAGCCGTTCGGGGGTGCGGAGCGCATCCGGGCTCAGCATCCGGCTTCGCGAGTGATGGCTTTCGGCAGCGGCTTTGTGGTTCTGATTCATCACATTGGCTGGAGTTCCGGGATGAGCTCAGTGCTCGGGAGCTTCGCGGCTGCGGTATTTGTTGTGACCTCGGTCTCGTTGTTTGCGCTGGGAGCTGGGAGCTGGATGGGAGGACGAATTCTGAACCACAGGATCTGCGTTTTCCAGGGCATCGCATTGGGGCAGGTCAGCGCGCTTGTCCTCACTCTGATCGCACTGCAGTGGATGGAGGATCTGCCCTATCACTATCTTCAGGCGTTCTCGAGCTTTGCGGGCGGCCCTGTTCATCTGATGGCGGTCCGGTTCATCATGGTGGCACTCCTGATGGGTCTGCCGTGTGCTGCGTTGGGCGTGTTTCTCCGGCTTTCGTTGATGGAAGACCGAGAGGTGGATGCTGATGGCAGGACCGGGATCGCCTCCTTGCATGCATGGAGCTGCGCAGGCGCCCTGGCGGGCAGTTGGATCACCGGCCTTGGGTTGGTGCCGTTGTTTGGATCCCAGGCGAGCCTGATGATGGCCACAGTTCTCCACGCGGGCATGGCGGCATGGGCCCTTTATCTGGCCAACGGGGTCGGTGCATATCGGGTCCATCGGGAGCATACATGAGATTTGGCTTCAGCTTCTTGAGCCAGGACGTAGCATCGTCGGCTCATGAGCGATCTTTCCGCATTTTCACGAAGCGATGGCCGCGCCCCCGGCCAGCTGCGTCCCATTCGGTTCCACAACCATTTTGCTCCGCAGGCCACTGGCTCGACCCTGATTGAGTGGGGCAGAACCCGTGTCATCTGCACCGCGATGGTTGAGGAGAGTGTTCCGCGTTGGATGAAGGAGCAGAATGTTCCGGGGGGCTGGCTCACGGCGGAGTATTCCATGCTGCCTTACTCCACTCCCCAGCGCAAAGCCCGGGACATTTCGAAGGGCAAGATCGATGGGCGATCTCAGGAGATCCAGCGGTTGATCGGACGGTCGATACGTGCGGCGGTGGATCTCGAGAAAATGGGCTCCCGCACCCTGTGCATTGATTGCGATGTTGTGGAAGCGGATGGTGGAACCCGGACGGCCTCCATCACGGGAGGATTCGTTGCTGCGTCGCTCGCTTTCAAGAAGCTGCTCAGTGAGGGCCGGATTGCTGAGTCTCCCATTGTTTCCCCGGTGGCCGCAGTCAGCGTGGGGATTGTTGGGGGCGCGGTGATGGCTGATCTCTGTTACTCCGAGGACGTCGGAGCATCGGTGGACATGAATCTTGTCATGAATGCGAGGGGAGAGTTTGTGGAGCTGCAAGGGGCGGGAGAGGAATCCACGTTCTCCGAAGCTCAACTCACCTCGATGCTCGCCCTGGGCAGAGTTGCGATCCGTGAACTGCTCGCGGCCCAGGCTGCAGCCTTGGAAACAACACCATGAGCAGACCCACCCCAACCCGATTGTACCTCGTACGCCACGGTGAGGTGGAGGAACGTTACCACCGGATATTCGGCGGCCGGATCGACATGAATCTCTCATCGGAGGGATCCGCCCAAGCCAGCCGGCTCGCAGACTATCTGAAAACCCAATCGTTGCATGGAGCCTATGCGAGCCCCATGAAACGGGTGCACCAGACGTTTGCTCCGTTCACCGCTGCGGGTGGACATCAACCCAGGATCATGAACGATCTCCGGGAGGTGGATTTTGGGGACTGGACCGGGCTGGGCTGGGAGGAGGTTCGGGAGAAGTTTGGAAAGCGAGCCAGCGACTGGCTCGAACTTCTTGAGCACGGCGCCATTCCGAATGCCGAATCGGCTCACGGATATCGCGCCCGAGTCCAACCCTGCCTCCGACATATTCTGGCTGAGCATGAGGCTGAGAACATCGCTGTGTTCTGTCACGGGGGCGTGGTTCGCCAGCTGCTGGCTCTGCTGCTTGAGCTGCCGTTGAGCCGGATGCGCATGTTTGAGATCGATTACGCGAGTGTCACCATCGTGGATTGGCTCCCTGATCACACTGAGATTCAGCTGTTGAACTTCGCCCCCTGGAGGGACCGGTCATGAAGGCGCAAGGTCCCTTGTGGAGACTCCGGGTTCCGGCGACTTCCGAGTCCGAGGAGGCCGTGTCGGAGCTGTTGGGACGCCTGTTCGGTCAAAGTGCTGTCACTCACCGGAATACTGTTTCCGGGAAGGTCTCTGTCTCGATTTTCCTGTCGCGGAAGGCCGGGTTCAACAGGACGCGCCGGCGTGAGCTGCGGTCCGGGCTTCAGGAGTTGCGCGAGTTGGGTTTGGACCCAGGCCAGGGAGGCATCCGACTATCGCAGGTGGCCTCACAAGATTGGGCGACTTCGTGGAAGAAGCACTTCAAACCCTGGGCCGCAGGTCCTTCGCTCTTGGTCAAGCCCAGCTGGAGCCGGATCAAGCCCTTGAAGGGGCAGGCGGTGATGGTGCTGGATCCAGGACTCAGTTTCGGGACGGGGCAGCACCCCACCACGAGGTTTTGTCTCAAGCAGCTTGCGCGCTTGCGATTGAACGTCGGGAAGGCCTCGTTGCTGGACATGGGGTGCGGCTCGGGGATTTTGGCCATCGGAGCGGCTCTTCTCGGGTATGCACGCGTTGAAGCGTTCGACTTCGATCCCGACTGCGTTCGGATCGCTCGCGCGAATGCACGAAACAACGGCGTCGACGCCCGGATACGGATCTCGCGAAGAGATCTCACCCTCATGCCTCCTGAGGCGGAACGGCGGTTCACGGTGGTCTGTGCAAATCTGATTCATGACCTCCTGATCAGTGAGAGAAGGCGCATCCTCAGCCGGGTGCAACCCGGCGGCTGGCTGGTGCTGGCGGGCATCCTGAAAGAGCAGTTTCCCGCGGTGGAGGCGGCTTATCGCCGGGAGGGATGGGTTCTGAAACGGGGAAGAACTGAGGGCGAATGGCGCTCCGGCTTGTTCGTTGAGAAGTGAGCTCAGCCTAAAATTCCGGGCCGAGCTTTCCGATAGTGTAGGAAGCTGGTACCTCCACGCAGGTGCCGAGTGTATCATTTCATGTCAGAGGTTCGCCCAACACAACCTTTGCTGCCTGTGCCCTCTCTTCCCTGGGAAAGTGATCCCGGGACCACTGCGGTTCGGGGGGAGATGCGTGCCTTGGGGTTTCGTGAGATCGGACGGTTCCAGTGTTCAGCGAACTGCCCTGAGGGCTTGATCGCGGCCTTTTTCCCGCCCGCACACATCTACGCCATGGTGTTCGCACCGGTCGAAGGTCGATATCCCGTGGAACTTTGGTGTCGCCTGGATGAGGTGACTGGAATCAGCGTGACCAATCATCCCGAACTTCAACCACCGCTTCATGTGCCACCGCATGGGATACTCGTCCACCTGCCGGCTGCGCAGGTGGGAGCTCTTTTCCAATCCGTGCTCGAAAAGGCGGCGGGGCTTGATCGTGATTCCGCGTCCTCGGAAGCATTTGTGGCGGCTTATGGCGCGGCTCGGAATCCTGCCGACCCGCTCACGGGGGGATGATCCGCGCGGGGTTGCCCACTGCGCGATGGCCGGGGGGGACATCCTTCGCAACCACTGCGCCGGCGCCCACGATTGCGCGATCTCCGATGGTCACGCCCTTGAGGATGATCGCTCGAGCACCGATGAAACACCCTCGCCCGATCCGGATGGGTTTCGCGTGGGTGGTGGTGTCGTAGCTCCAATCCCACTCGCCGACGGGGGCATGAAAATCATTGTCGATGATCATGGCTCCCGCTCCGACCTGGGTGCCTTCGCCTATCCGAATCTCCTTTCCTGCTACAACCACGGCCCCGCTGAGGCCTGTGCGCTCACCCAGCTCGAGAATGGCTCCTTGGGCGAGGGTTCTGAGGATGCAGGGTTGAAAACATCCCACAGGGTTGGATCGCAGCGAATTGTTCAAGCTCACGCGATCGCGGAGGATCAGGGAAGAGTCCCGGGCCACGCTGATGATGGGCCTGCCTGCAAAGGTGATTTGCCGTCCCAACGTGACGCCCTTGATGGAGGCCTCCCATTTCCAGAGCAGAGATCCTGCGTTGCGCAGGTGGCTGATGAGCAATCCGATTCTTTGCGTGAGGCTCAGGTTTGGCATGCGCGTGATCAACCTAGAGACGGGCTTGCCACCAGGCAAGCAACGCGTCGCCGACGAAGATCCAGAGAGTCGCAGCTGCGGCGATGTAGGGCCCGTAGGGTAGTTTGCTGGACCACTCCTTCTTGCGAGCGATGATGAGGGACAGACCGAGCACCGCTCCGATCACCGAGCTCGCCAGCAGGGAGAAAACCGCCCCCTGCCATCCAAGGAAAGCACCGATGGCCCCCATGAACTTCACATCACCAAACCCCATCGCCTCTCTCGGAAGAACGAGAGCGTCGCATGTCATGGCGAGCTCCGTGATCTTCTCCGGGTCAAACTCATCGGTGCCGATCTTCAGCCGGCTGGGGGAGAGCCTGACCTCCACGTCCTCCCATCTTTGTCCTGATCCGGGCATCCAGGCGGTGTGCGCTCTGAGCCGGATCTCGTCGGACGGTCGCGAGAATATTTCCTCGAAAGGGGTTTCCTCGCCCTGGATATGGACACCTGTTTCGGTGAACAGGACCTTGGTGTTGGGCTCGAGCGGCACCTTCTGTTTGCCGAAAGCGAGTTTGCCAGCCTGAAGGACTGCATAGGTGATTCCCCAACCCACTGCTGCCCCCACCGCAGAACGGATCAAACCCGAGACGTGGCTTTCGGTGTGATGGAGCTCCGGGACTAACAGCGACAATGCAATTCCGACTCCGATGCCTCCCAGGGTGATCTCATCCGGGATGATGAAGTGGTCGAAGTCGATGAATGTGGCGACGATGAACCCGGCTATGAGTACGCAGAGGGAGAGCGCCACGCTTGGAAACTCCTGACCCACGCGAAGCCAGCAGGCGGCGAAGGCGATGCCCGTGAGGAGTTCCACGAGGAAGTAGCGGACGGAGATGCCGGCCTTGCAATGCGCGCACCGGCCCCGGAGCCAAAGCCAGGTGATGAGGGGCATGTTCAGGTACCAGGGGATGGAGTAACCGCACTTCGGGCAGTGAGATGGAGGGGATACGATGCTGAGTCCGATGGGCATTCTATAAATGCACACGTTCAGAAAGCTGCCGACCATGCAGCCGAATACGAACAGGGTGGAGGTCCAGAACCAGGGAGGCAGCGATACCCAGAGTTCTCGATCAAAGACGTTTTGAATTGTGTGCATGGCTGCAGGAGGCGGTTCGATCAGCCGTACACCTGCTGATGCAGTGCGTGCTTCATGACATCAACCGGGGCGGGCCTTCCGGACCACAACTCCAGGGCCTTGGCTCCCTGGTGCAGGAGCATTCCCAGTCCGTTCGCCGTCGGCCGTCCGGCCTCCCTTGCGGCCCGGAGCAGCGGAGTTTCCGCCGGGCGATAAATCATGTCGTAGGCAGCTCCGGCGTCGGAGATATCCCAGGCCCTTGAATCGTAGGGCAGGGGATCCGTGGATCGCAGGCCAAGCGATGTGGCGTTGATCACCAGGTCCACCGGAGTTTTTGGATAGCCGGCTGTTGCGGTGACGTCCGGATTTTGGTGCTGTATCTGCGCCAGGAGCGGAGGGAGTTTCGTCTCGGTTCGATTCACAAGGTGGAGATGCTTCACTCCGCTCTTCGCGATCCTCAACGCAGCTGCCTGACCTGCGCCTCCTGCGCCCAGGACGAGCACTGACTTTCCCTCAAGGGTGATGTGGAGGTCCTCCGCGAGCGACTTGATGATCGCATCCGCGTCGGTGTTAAACCCAGCCGCCCGGGTTTCCGGAAGGCGGTCTCCAGTGAATTCTGACAACGGACGCCAGGTTCCGGGGGCGGCCTCGTATTCAAATCGGATGGTGTTGACCGCTCCCCACTCGGTAGCCGCCGGGTCGATGTGATCCACCAGATCCAAAGCGAGCAGCTTGTGCGGGACGGTGAGATTAAGGCCTATGAAGCCCATGGCCCTGCATCCCCGGATCACATCAGCAAGCCGCGTGGGCGGGACCTCGAAGGCGAGGTAGCGCCAGTTCAGTCCCAATGCGTTCATCCCCGCGTTCTGCATTGCAGGCGAGGCGGAGTGTGACACCGGCTGACCCAGCACAGCGCAATAGCGGGTGGAGGCGTTGATGAGCTCAGGGATCTTCAAGGCGGCAGATGAACAAGCTCGATGCTGAGATTGCTGATGGGGGCGGGAGCCCAGGTTTTGTGTTTCATCCACTTTGCGGGGCGCGAGCGTGGGGTCACGGTGCAATTGGAACCAACCAGGAAACGGTTCCCAAGTATTTGGTGACGAGTCGTGGACGCCCAGATCATATGGCTTTATCGGCCATTCGCATGAAACCCCAATCGAGGACTGTCACAACGGGTGCAAACGAACCACTGGCTCGACGGTAGATCATAATTCCGGGCGGAGACTTAGCTGACCGCCCTAGGCCAGGGAAAGAACAAATTACCGCCATGCTTCGTCGTTCACCCTTTGGCAGCTGACTTTGGCCGGGAGCGCTGGCGTCTCGCCGGCCGGGGCGATGCACAGTCCAGAGGCCGGCGGTGACGCCAGCGATCCCAGCTGTAATGCGCTGCTACCACCCATAACCCACAATGTCCAACCAGCGGAGGTTAAACGGGCAGAGGCCGAACATCCTGAAGGATGGACAACGAACCTGCGCTGGGCTCGTCGATCCACTGTCAGGAGCTGATCATGGGCGGAACCGGAAGAACTCGCGGGTGGAATCCAGGGGCAAATCCAACCATTGGGTCGATCCGTCTGTTTCCACCTCTCTTGCGAGGAGGCTCCATGTGCCCGGCATCAGGGCGGGGGAGCTTTCAAGAACCAGTCCTCGGGTGTATGCCCAACTCAATCGAATCACCCCACCCTGCCGGGCGATGGATAGCTCTGGGGCTATGCGTGGATCCAACACCGCCATGAAGCCGCCAGCCACCCGTATGGAATCCACCTCGACCGCTCCGATGCTGTAAGCCTGTCGGAATGACCAGTGACTCACCACACCTAATGTCGCTTCTGCGGCCGCCTTGAGGTGGGTGTCCTCCGGAGAGCTCGGATTCAACCACAAGCGTGATTCCCTGGACCCTGTTCGATATTGAACCACGGCAGTGTGGAATTCCCCGAGCTGCAGAGCTCCGTGGAAGTACAAAGGAGGCTCCGACCCTGAGCTGATGCCCAGATAGTAGCTGCTGCCCGCTCCACCCGGATTGGCAACATGCAGCCGGCAACGGAACCCGTTGTGGTCGTCACGAAAGTGAGCGAAGAAGTTGCCCGCTGCGGATGGAAGGGCCGTCAGTCGAAACCGAATTCCGGCATGGAGTATCGCCGCCATGCCTGAGCGATAGGGTGAACCCGGAAGGCGGACACTGATGTCCTCAGCTCGGGAACCCGACAGCAGCAGGCGGTCCGACTGAACAAGGACGTTGCTGATCGATCCATCCGCTGGCGCATGGACCAACCACGACGCAGGACCTGGAACAAGACCTCCGTCCGGTTGAACGAACCCGTCCTCAAACAACAGCGGGAGACTTGGATGTACGGTGGCACGGAGCATCTGGGCACGTTCCATCACCCCATCTGAAACGATGACCCGCACGTCAGACATGCCTGAAGCTCCGCTCGTCGGAATCAAGGTCAACTGCCTCCGGTCTGCCGTCCCTGCCCAAACAATTCCGTCATCTCGAAGGATGTTTGTGTTCAGCGACTCCGCTCTGACGGTCAGGCTGTCGACCAGGGATTCACGATCGCTGATCCGGTATTCCAGCAAGGCGCTTTGCCCGCTCGCAGGAATATCTGTCTCGCGGGGTCCTTCGATGTATGGAGCTCCTACCAGCACCGTGAAAGTGGTCTGCGCGGTCTTCACACCATCCGTGGCTTCAAGTGTGATGACCGATGACCCCTGCATGCCCGCCACTGCGGACATACGGATCCCGCGGTTTCTCCCTGAACCGTGGAAGGACGCCCCCTTGGGGGAGATCAAACCCGGGTTCGAGGAATGGAAAGTCACCAGGATTTCTTCCGCGGGGGTTTCCTGATCTTCCACGATGAACGGAAGGATGGCCGTCACTTCGTTGGCTCCCATGTCCACATCGATCATGGAACTGATCGATGGTGGAGTGTTGGCTCCCGCGACATCCTCGAAGGTGTCGCTGACCAGCAGATCGTCGATTTCGAGAACCCCCATCCCATCACCGGAGGAGAGGGACTGACGCAGTGCGATGGCCTGAAGTTGGAGAACAGCCCCAGCATCTGAAGCCTCAGCGCGTTTCGAAGCTGAGGACTCGGATTCGGGGGCGAGCCAGAGGGTGGATGCGCCCTGCATTGAATTGATGCACCGGATGACGATGCGATGAGAACCCACCAGTGGGAGGAACTCATTCACGTACTGGGGCGTCCCTGTCGAGTGGGCGATTCCGACTTTGAAGCTGCCCGGTGGACATTGATTCGTGGAGGCGAAGACCTTCGCCTGCTGTCCTGATCCGGCATCCTTGAAATGCAGAAAGAACCCACCATCGCCTCTTGGTGGAGCCGTTAATGCAATGGTGAAACTTGCATAGAGGTTTTTGTTGATGTGAGGGGCTTCGTTGAGCGGGGCATTGACATCCTCTGACTCCAGTTGAGTGAGAAGGACAGCTCCGGATTGGACCTCCACTTGTCGAGGGGATCCTCCGTGCGATTGCCATGGGGAACCGGGCAGCTCGGTGATCGGGCCGTCGGGGTAGTTGAAGCGATCGCTGAACAGGAGCGATCCCTGACTTGAAAAAGCCGCAAGAGTCGCGGTGGCGACGCTCAGGCATTGAACGAATGATTTCATTTATCTCCTTGTTTCTGTGGGGAAGGCGTGAAGGAAGGCAGGCGACATCCGTGCAAGCACATGCCTGCATCATATGAAAAGATGGAACCAAACCTCCTTTGCTTCCTTGTGCCGTGCGGTTGAAGGAACATCGATCAACCGCAACGACGCGGACGAATTAATGCCGCGGCCTCGCAAAGGCAAGAAGAGAATTCAGAAGCCCGCGTACGGCAGCGCATCTCAAGGTTGTTGGCAGGGCTCCCGAGTTGACACCGCAGAGACGGGGAGGGCGCAGAGAAGAATTCCAATTCCGCTCTAAAATTCCCCTGCGCATTTCTCACCTTCCAGTCGCCGAAGGCGCCTGCTTCGCTCTGCGGTGTAATCCTCCCTCCAAGAGTGAAAATCCGCGGTCCGTCGTTGCCGGCGATCACCTTCGCTTTTACCAACAACTTCTAGATGCACGGCGCGCACGGGCGGCGCGCATCTCACCTTTATTCGAGACACGTCCGTGCCCCTTCCCTCGTAATCGTACTCGATTTTCCGTCCTCGATGCCCAGGATGCCCTCGTGCTGTCGTTAACTGCAGGGTAAGGAACATGGGCTGCCTTTGCTGACGCGCGTGCTTTGGAAAGCACACCCTGAAGGGTGGACAACAAGCCACGCGTCCGAGTTTGAGGGGAGTGATGAATGGTCAGGGCCCAGGTTTGTTGTCCATCCCTTCAAGGGTGCCCCGGCTACGCCCGCTTCGCCTCTGTAGGCCGGACTGTGTGAGATTGTGGGTGGTGGCAGCTGAGTTTGGCTGGGAGCGGGACGTGCGGCTTCGATTTCGATTACGAGGGGACGGGGAAGGGGGGATGGCGTGCTTGCCTTTGCGGAGGGGCTGCTTATCTTGGCGCGCATGCCCAGCTTCGACATTGTATCGAAAGTAAATCCGATGGAGATCGAGAACGCGGTGAACCAGGCTCGAAAGGAGCTGGCGAGCCGCTTCGACTTCAAAGGCGTCCAGGCGGAGATCGCCCTGGACAAGACCGAGATCAAACTCACGGCCCAGGATCAGTTCAAATTGAAGGCTTTGGAGGAGATCATGATTGGCAAGATTGCCAAGCGGCAGATCAGCCTGAAGAGCGTGGAGCGGAAGGAGCCTGAGATTTCCTCCGTGGGTCATGGTCGCCAGATCATCAAGATCAAGCAGGGCTTGGAGCCGACCGTCGCAAAGCAGGTGGCCGCATTTGTCCGGGATACAAAGCTCAAGGTCACCACCCAGATTCAAGGTGATGAGGTCAGGGTGTCCGGAAAGAGCAGGGACGATCTCCAGTCGATCATTGGAGCCCTGCGAGCCGGGGATTTTCCTGCGGATCTTCAATACATCAACTTCCGTGATTGATCCGGAAGCGCCCCAGGTAGTTCGAGTGGTGGCGGGATTGGTGTTTCGTTCAGGTCACCTGCTGATCACGCAACGCAAGCCGGGTTCCCATCTCGGCGGGCTGTGGGAGTTCCCTGGCGGCAAGGTGGAGGCCGGGGAAACCCTGGAGCAAGCGCTTCGGCGGGAGTTGAGGGAGGAGTTGGGCATCGAGACCCAGCCCGAACTGGCCTTGGAGGAGGCTGAGCACGCTTACCCAACAAAAACGGTCAGAATCGTCTTCTTCAAGTGTCGCCTCGAGAGCGGAGAACCCAGAGGAGCGGAGGGGCAGGGAATTCGCTGGGTTTCACGCGGCGAACTTTCAGCATTCGAGTTCCCATCGGCGGATGAGGGTCTCAAGCGAAGGCTGGAGCTCGAAGCTGCACTTTGGGAAGAGGCGTGACCACACGCGCTCGACGTCAGAAACAAGCTCAGGAATCTCCCCAGGTGACCGAGAAAGATCCCTGATCCCTCGTTCCTCCTCGAACGCGTCGATTCCGGGATTTCGGCAAAAAGGGTATCGTGTCTAACGCTGATACAGGTAGAGCGGTGAACTCGGGGTATAGATCTCAGCGTGGGAGAGAAAATTATCAGTGACCACTCTGATTAGACTGCTTCCCGTCCATAGACCCGTGGCATAGAAACCAGCGTGGTCTGCTCCTGATGAGGTAATAGGCCTCCATCTGTCAGTGGCTGGATCGTAACGTCCCCCGATAGTCCCTTGACTTCGAGCCCGGGTTGAGCATTTGTCTTGGAGGAAGTGTCGCCGGAGACAGAGAGGAGAATGTCCGCGATGACATTGGCGTATTGCTTGTTGGTGAGACGCGCAAGCTCCACCCGCGCCGGCTTGTTTCGCTCCCGGGCCTCCCGGGAGTAGAAGGCATCGTAGATATAGCGGGAGACGGCCTCCGCGTCCTTGCCGACACATTTCTCGGGCGCGCCTTCCGGCATGGACTTGTCAATGTACCGGACCAGTTTCTCGAGGGACCAGTCACCGTGGAGGGCGTCATCGTATTTGCCCTTCACGCCTTCCCCTTTGTTTCCGTGGCAATCGGCGCAGAGCCTTCTGTAGATGCGCTTCCCATCCGCCGCCGCATGTGCGACCCCGGGCATTTGTAGAATGCCCAGAATCACAAAGCAGACCCTCAAGAAATGACTGGGAAGCCCAGAACGCACATCGGATAGACGGCGACGCAAAGAGCTGGATTCGAGATGGTTTCGACCACCTGGAAGGGTTGTTGGTGCCTCATTCGCAGATCAGCCGGAAGATCCTGAAGCTCATCGTGGGTGGGATGACGACAGGGCTCGAGCTGGATAGATTCTGCCAGGCAACCGGAGATTCCAGGGACTCGGCGGCTTGCAGGCGGTAGCCACATCCGCCCCAGTGAATGACTACATCGCCGTCGGAATTGTAACCCGCCTCCAGGGCCATCGGAGCGCATCCGCCGGATCCTTTTTCACAGACTGCCCCGACAGCCATCTCCAGGAGACCCGAGCTCAGGAGCTCAAACTCTCGCTGGGCCACCGGTGCGGAACCGCCCTGCCAATCTACCCGGAGAGCGTCACCCAACACCTGCTGGAGCCCCACCTGGAACAAAGTCCCAGGGGTGAATTCCATGGTGAGCCGTTCCGAGCTGGCCCCGCGACGGAGTTCCCTCCAAGGAGCACTGGTCCGTGCCTCGATCGAGGCCGATCCAAGGGTGACTGCGGCCACCTCCACGGCATTGCTCCAGACGGATATCCGTCCTGTGGCGGCGCCCATACTCGAGCCATCGGCGGTGACCAGATAGGGCAGGGATGACTGGGTGCTCACGAGGGTGATTCGCGCTTGCGACAGAGTCTGAGGAGCACCGGGGCTGAGTTCTCCGATACTTCTGACCTGCGCCCATGATCCGGTGGTGTTGACCCAGCGGTCCTGGGCCGGGTGGTCGCGGAGTTCTGCAAAAGTGATTCCTCCACCTGCGAGAGCATCCTCCCAGTGAAGCCGGACACCATCGGTTCCATTTGTTCCCAGGTTCGACAGGAGCAGGAACGCACCCGATGGATGGATGGTTGTCTGCCCGAGCGCGCTGGCTTCATGACCCAGGGAGTGAGCGCGCTCCGCTGTGATGGCCGGGGAAGGCACGGAGTTCACTGTCAGGAAGACTCCCTGCCGATAATCCAGCACGAGTCGTTCAGCTCCCATTTCAGGCCACGCGACCAGTTCGTTTCCGGTGACGGTGCCGGTGGATGGCAGCTGAATCGTGACCAGCGAACCCAGGTGGAGGCTCAGCCTGAAGCCGTCCGATGCGGGATCGGCACCGGCAACCCCGCCGGTGTCGCGGAAAGTGGGCGAGAGCGGGCTGGGGAAAGTGGCAGCGAGACCGATGCGGTTGGTGAGGAACGCGACGACCACCTCATTGCTCAGGACCAGAAGACTGTAGCGGGGGCTTTGGAGGACGCTGAAGTCGAAGCGCGCACCCAGCTCCGTGCCGACATCCTCCACCCGGGCGAGCCCGAGGAGCCTGTTCCCGTCCCCTCCGGCCGAGCCTGCCGACATGCATTGCAGATACGCACCGGAGGGCAACGTCGAGGCATCCAGCATCCCGGTCTCCAGCGACCAACCTTCGGCCCGACCGAGATGAGTGTAGGCGCCATCCCCTCCGCCGGGGGTTGTTTGAGTGATGAATAATTCGCCGAGCGGACCGTTCGTCAGCACGGCTTGCCCGATGGCGCGGTGGGGAAGTCCGTGGGCGAACACGGCAGCCGGGCAGGTCCATAGCCTCATCTCCATCCAGTCCAGGAGTGATTCGCGTTGGACGTAGAGGTCCAGCGCATGATCGGCATTCAGTTTGGCCAGGAGGTTGCTGGTGAAGTTTGGCCTCGGGGGAAGCGCGCGAAGGTCCAGATCAAACCTTGTGAGTGCGTTGGAGGACCAGTCCCCTCCAGCTTCGGGAAGGTCCCCGATCAGGCTGGCCCATGCGAACGCGGGTGTCGCACACGGCGGGATGATCGCCATGCCGATCGAATTCTCCTCGCTTCCACTTTTCAGGGGACGGGCACTGAAGGAGAACTCCCCTTTCGCTATCCCGGGAGGAAGCCCCAGGAAGCTCATGCCAAACACGGCGGAGCTGCGGATGTCGTCGAACTCCTTCCAGTAAGCGTCGGGGTAAGCGGTGGACAGGCAGTAGCCTCTGAACACTGGATCCGTGGGAAAGGCTGCGGCGTCACGCAGGCCGGCCCTGAAGATGTAGGGAAGCCCCGTGGCACACGCGATGTTCGGAATGGGGAGATCAGAAATCAATGGGTTCGGATCGGACCCGTCAGGCACGCCGTCGTTGTCATCGTCCGGATCGGAGACATCGGGTATGCCGTCCCCGTCGGTGTCGGTGTCCTCTCCTCTCACACTGACTTCGTAGGCGACGCCGCCGACGATCTGGGCATCGACGAGCTGGACAACCTCGAGATTGAAGATCGCGGCAAGCCCGGCCCGGGAGATGGGTTGCGGGACGGTGAGGGTGATTTGGACGACACGATCTTCATCAGCTCCGAGATAGATATCCCTGAGTTCGGCGGGGCTGTTGAGGAGTTTGACGTG
>VHDG01000014.1 GCA_016871475.1 Verrucomicrobiota bacterium | reverse complement strand
CTGCGGACTATCTGAGCGAGATTAAGCCGTTGTTGCGGGAACGCTGTTCCTCCTGCCACGGGTCGCTGAAGCAAAAGGCCGGGTTAAGGATCGACTCAATTCGATTGCTGCGAAAGGGCGGGGACAATGGACCGATCATCGTTCCCGGCGATGCTTCAAAGTCGCTGCTGTTTCAGCGGATCTCCCACCTCTCCGAAGATGAGCGAATGCCGCCACCTCATGAAGGGGCTCCTTTTTCAGCCGAGGAACTTCATCGCGTCAAAGAGTGGATTGTCGCCGGTGCGCAGGGGCCCGAGAACGATACTGAAGAGGCAGATCCGCGGGAGCATTGGTCGTTTCGTCCGATTGCCGCGCCTGCGATTCCCTCTGTGAAGAATCTGCGATGGGTCAAAAACCCGATCGATCGTTTCATTGCAGCGAAGCACGAGGCGCTCGGGCTTCGCCCGAATCCAGAAACTCAAAGATCCATCCAGATTCGACGTCTGTATTTGGATCTCATCGGATTGCCGCCTTCCTTGGCTGAGATGCGCGCTGCCGAATCGGATTCGGCCGAGAATTGGCATGCGACGCTCGTGGACCGTTTATTGGCGGATCCGCGCTACGGCGAGAGATGGGCGCGGCATTGGATGGATATTTGGCGATATAGTGACTGGTGGGGCTTGGGCGACCAGCTACGCAACAGCCAGAAACACATTTGGCATTGGCGGGATTGGATCGTTGAATCCTTAAATCAAGGGGTTCCCTACGATGAAATGATTCGGTTGATGCTCGCGGCCGACGAGTATGCTCCCAACGACTTGCGAAAACTCCGGGCCAGTGGGTTCCTGGCGCGGAACTATTTCCTGTTCAATCGCAATCAGTGGCTGGAGGAAACGGTTGAACACGTGGCCAAGGGTTTCCTTGGGCTCACCATGAACTGCGCGAAATGCCATGACCATAAATACGATCCAATCTCGCAGATGGACTTTTATCGAATGCGCGCGTTCTTTGAGCCTCACCATGCGCGGACCGATTTGTTGCCCGGCGAATCGGATCCTTCGCGCGATGGAATTCCTCGCGTCTTTGATGGGCTTCTGGACGCGCCCACTTATCGGTTCATCCGTGGCCAGGAAAACCAGCCTGACAAGTCTGCGCCTGTCTCGCCTGGAGTGCCGGAACTATTTTCCTTCACGGACATCAACATTACCCCGGTAGAGCTTCCTGCTGAAGCTGCGGAACCAGAGCGGCGTTCATGGATATACGAGTCGAGACGCCAGGTTGCTCAGGCGAAGATCGTCGAGGCGCAGGAGGCTTTTAGCCGATGTCAAAAAACATCCGCCTCAGAAACGAACGCCGAGCTCGCCCGGCTTCGGGTGAAGGCTGCACAAGAGAAGGTCGAAAGCGCTCGTATGGAGCTTTCGAGTTTGGAGCTCCGATTCAAGGCGATGCAGTCGGAGTGGGATCGATCGGAGAGCCTGAAGGAGTGCCGACAGAACGCCATCCGTGCGGAGCGAGGCGTGCAGGCTTCGCTAGCCAGATGGAAGGCTTCGGAGGCGGAAATGCGGCTGGCCGAAGCTTCTCCCGACAAGCGGGAGGCGGCTACCAAAGAAGCAAAAGCCGCTCTAGAGAACTGGACCAACGCAGTGAACAGACTCCAGTCGCCGATCTTGGAGGCCGATCGATTTGATAGAATCGCTGGAGCCTATTGGACTCCCACACGATTCCTGGATTCCACAAAAGATGATCCTCCCGTGAAGTTCCCGTCGATCAGCACCGGGCGTCGACGCGCTCTGGCCGATTGGGTCACGCACCCCCGTCACCCCCTCACGGCGCGAGTCGCTGTGAACCACCTCTGGGCTCGTCATTTCGGAGCCCCCCTGGTGTCCAGCCCATTCGATTTCGGACGGAAGACCTCGCCTCCGCCGCATCGAGAGCTCCTGGACTGGCTGGCTCGCGACTTGATCGACAACCGGTGGGATTTGAAACGGCTGCATCGATGGATTGTGAATTCAGCCGCATACCGGATGAGCTCCACCGCATCCCTGGAGGGGCAGAACGCGATCAGAGATCCGGACAATCAGTTTTGGTGGCGTCGTCAGCCGATCCGAATCGAGGCGCAAGCGATCCGTGACGCGGTCTTGTTCCATTCCGGCGAGCTTGAGCTCAGGCAGGGCGGCCCTCCCGTTCCTCCATCGGAGCAAGCTGGCTCGAAGCGTCGAAGCCTGTACTTCACTCATTCGAACAATGATCGGAATCCATTTCTGTCCACATTCGACGATGCTGGAGTGAAGGAGTGTTACCGGAGAGATCAGAGCGTGACCCCTCAGCAGGCTTTGGCAATGGCTAATAGCCTCCTGGTTCAAAGCGCTGCGCCGAAGACCGCGGATCGGATCACCGGGGCTGGGATGGATTCCGACTCCGCCTATGTGGGCAGCGCGTTCAAATTGCTACTTGGGTTCGCACCGAGTCCGCAGGAGCTGGCCGCGTCGCTCCAGGCAATGGCGGATTGGCGTGCTTCGTTGGTCGACGCGGAACCGTCCGTCAAGACAGCCAAAGCTCGGGCCAACCTGGCTTGGGCGCTGATGAACCACAACGATTTCCTAACCGTCCGATGATGCACTGCACGATTCCAACTCTTCCTGCATGACATTCGATCAAAATCCAGCGCGCTTTCGGAGCAGAAGAACCTTTCTCGCTGACTTGGGAATGGGGTTCACGGGCGTCGCTCTTGGCGCGGCGCTTCATCGGGATCAGGCGAGAGCATCGGGCGCTTCCGCCGCTCGCGGGCAGGGGCCTCATTTCACACCAAAGGCGAAAAGCGTGATCTGGCTCTTCATGAACGGGGGCGTGAGCCACATGGAGAGCTTTGATCCGAAGCCGATGCTGAATCGATATGCCGGAAAATCTATTTCCGAGACGCCCTACGCCGGTGTGCAAGATCCGAAGCGCCTCGCAATCGAGCGACTGGTGGTTCCAGACGCCAACGGAAACCAACGCAATCAACTGTATCCCTTGCAGGTTGGTTTTCGAAAACATGGCCAGTCCGGCTTGGAGATCAGCGACTGGTTTCCTTTTATCGCTCAGCAAGCGGATCGCCTGGCAATCGTGCGCTCCCTCTGGACGACCGACAGCAATCATGGAGCGCAAACGCAATTTCATTCCGGTCGCCATCAGAACGATGGTGATTTTCCGACCCTGGGCGCATGGGTGCATTATGGGTTGGGTTCGTTGAACGACAATCTGCCGCAGTTCGTTTCGATGGGCGCACGCGAATACTGGAATCGTCGCGACGGACACTATCTGGGCCCGGCTCATGACGCGGTTCCTCTCCGGATCGATCCGGCGAATCCGATAGATTTTGGCAAGACGGAAGGCGGAATGACCGAGATGGAGCAGCGCATTGGATTTCCTCTCATCGATCGGCTCAACGCATTACGCGGTGTGGAATATCCATCCGACCCGGCGATGGCAGCCCGGATCGCGTCGTATGAGCTGGCGTTCCGCATGCAGCGCTCCATCCCGGACGCGATTGATTTTTCGAAGGAATCGGAAGCGACACGAAACCTTTACGGACTGAATCATCCGCATTGCCGCGAGTTTGGGATGCAATTGCTCGCGGCTCGACGGCTGGTGGAACGAGGGGTGCGGTTCATCCAGATCCAACACGGCGGCGTGGGGGCAGGGGCCTGGGACGCGCATAGCGGTCTGAAGGCCAATCACACCGCCCAGGCGCTCGCGGTCGACCAGCCGGCAGCGGGCCTCTTGGAGGATCTGGCCCGTCGAGGGATGTTGGAAGAGACCCTCGTGGTTTTCGCAACGGAGTTCGGCAGAACGCCGGGGTCGCAAGGATCCGACGGTCGCGATCATCATATTTACGGGTTCAGCATCTGGATGGCTGGAGGAGGGTTGAAGGGAGGCGTCGTTCACGGCGCGACGGATGAGATTGGATTCCACGCTGTGGAGAACCGCCGCTACGTCACGGATGTTCATGCCACGATCCTCCGGCAGCTAGGCTTGGATTCGAGGCAGTTGGAAATCCCCGGACGGAAGAGGCTGGAAATTGATTACGGTCGTCCGATTTTGGAAATTATTTAGGGGGTGGTTCGATGTTGGTTCTTAGTTCTTGGTTCGTTGTTAGTTGTTGGTTGTTGGTTGTTGGTTGTTGGAAAACGGCGTCGAGGTGGGGCTGCTCTGACTGATCGCCTTCCACCTACAGCCTACAGCCTACAGCCTCGACTCTGCAGCCTCCTTCCCAGAGGAACTTTCTATTGCCCGTACTTCTCCGGACCGGCATGGTCGATTCGCATTGAAAAAGCAAATTCCTATCAATGGTAACTGGGTGAGTCACACTACCACCTACCTGAAAGGGAACTCGATGAGTTCACTGCGTTCGCGACTGACGATTGCCTGGATGATCCTTTTTCCTTGCTTGTCCGTCGCCATGGCCGGAGAGGCGAAACGGAAAAAACACTTGTTCGCCGACAATCACGCCGTTGAATCAAGTGACGGAGTGCATCGAGTCTGGAACACGGCCACAAAGGCGAACGGGGCGCAACCGGTCCGCTTCTGGCAGCGTGCTCCACAGGGGAATCGAGTTCCCTTGAAAGCGTCCATCTACGCGTCCGCCCTGTACGACGGGTCGCGCGGCATCATTCAGATGTGGTGTCGCGTCTTTCCTGGCTTGCCACCTGGCAAGGCGCTGGAGGGGACTGAGGTTCACAAGTTCATGCGCTATGGCTACTGCGAGTCGCGCGATGGCATCGACTTCGATCTGATCAGCGAACTGAAAGGGCTGTATTCGAATGGCGACTACAACATTGTCGTCACACTCGATCCACACGCCACCGATCCGCGGAATCGGTATAAAGCGGGATACGACGGCGCTCGGCCTGGATTCCCCAATGGCGCCTGCCTGGCTCACTCAGCAGATGGAATCGAGTGGACTCCCTATCACGAAGGCAAGCCGGTCACGGGGCGGGCCGCGGACTTTACGAACTGCCTGATCTGGGATGAACCGGCCCGCCTTTACCGCCTGTTCACGCGAACCGACTATGGCGGCGGGGGCGGACCTGGCGAGATTCGCGGCATGCGAATGATGACCAATCCAGACGTCGAGAATTCCCCGGCGGCCTGGACGACGGTCCGTGAATGGAAACTAGATCGCGAAGGAACCGACGAGCACAAACGTCGACAGATCTACACGATGACCGACTGGCAGTACAGCGGCCTGCACTTCGGATTGTTCTCCATCTATGAGTGGCCGAATGACTTCAGCGAAGGCCAGACCACTGACCATGCCAAGCGGCACGAACGCGACGTCGTGAACACCTATCTGGCCACCAGCCGGGATGCCGTGAACTGGGATCTCGGCGCGATTTACACGGAGCAGCCGCTTGTCGAACGTGGCGGTGACAACGCCTGGGACAAGGACATGGTGTTTCCGTCGAGCTGGATCATCACACGCGACCAGGAACATTGGATCTACTACGGCGGGGCCAACGAGCGGCACGGTGTTGCTGAAATCTTTCAACCGAAGCGGGAGATGGCGATTGGTCTCGCCAAGTTGCCGCTGGACCGTTTCGCCGGACTGCGCGCGGCGGATAAGCCGGGCACAATCGTGACGAAGCCGTTCAAGTTGACCTCGCCGGAGATCATGCTCAACGCCGACGCCCGTGACGGCGAGGTCTCGATTGAAGTGCTGGACGCCGACGGCCAGCCGATTGCCGGACTTTCTGGCATGGATGCCGCGATGCTGAGCAATATGAACGAGATGGCATGGCGAGCGAAGTGGAAGTCTCCGGAAATCAAACAGCGAATCGGGCAGACGGCGCAGCTTCGACTCCGGTTGCGGAACGCGACTCTTTACACCGTACAGATTGCTGAGTAGAGAGCTTCCCTGAAAGGAATACGTCAATGACCATCGAGCGAGAATCATGGGAACTCTCCCGCCGCGACTGTTTGCGACTTGGACCGAGGGGCCGCATTGGCTGGAGTCACGCCGGTGTCGCTGCTGGCCGCGGCCCGGCTTCGTACCCACCATCCGTGAAGGCAGGCTCCTTCCCACACCCGGTTCAGAGGAACTTTCTGATTGCCTCGGTTTTCCGGACTGCCATCGTCGACTTCCTTTGAAAAAGCAAATTGCTATCAGTACCAAACCGGGAAACGCCACATGACTACTCGTCGAACGTTCATGAAGGATGCGATGGTCGGAGCCGCAGCCGTGTCGGCGGCCATGCCACTGGCGCTGACCAGGGCAGCCTCGGCCGAGGCCAGGCTGCCAGTGGCCAATCAGGGAGTGAAGATCAAGATCGTCACGGCGGAGCCGCTGCTGGTCTCCTACCCCGGGGGTGGACTCTGGGTGTTGACTCGAATCCGAACCGATCAGGGTGTCGAGGGGATCGGCGAAGGATTTTGTGAATCGGCGGAGTCAGGCCGGGCCGTCCGCACCGAGATTCTCAAGATCGCAGCCTCGCTCATTGGAACGAATCCTCTCGGCATCAACGCTTTTGTTCAGAAGTTCAAGCCTCTGGGAAAAGGACGGTTTTGGACCAGCGCGATCGCCGCCATGGAAATCGCCATGTGGGATATCGCGGGCAAGGTGGCCGGTAAGCCGATCTACGATCTGCTGGGCGGCGCACTGCGCACCCGCATCCCCGTCTATCAGACTTGGGGCGCATTCGACCTGGAAAGGTCGATCGAGAAGATGGCCGCTGCCAAAGCCAGGGGCATCCAGATGCTCAAGTGCGATCCGTTTGTCACGCTTCCCTGGCGCACGGTGGGTGAGCGCATCCAGGACCTGCCCCGTTCGGAAGACATCAAAGCGACGGAGAAGTATCTGACTCGGTTACGCAATGTTCTGGGAGAGGACTACAAGATTGGCTGCGACGGCCATTGGCGCATGAGTGTGGAAGGGGCGAAGCAGATGGCGAAAGCGATGGAGCCATTCAAACCGGTCTTCTTCGAGGAGCCGACGACCCGGCCGGACGATCCCGATGATCTGAAAGCGGTTGCGGCATCCACGTCCATTCCGATTTCGACGGGAGAACATTTCGAGACGATCGAGCAGGCGGCCAACGCGGTCGCGAGCGGCGTGCTGAGTTTCATTCAGCCAGAAGTGGCCTGGAATTGCGGCATCCTTGAAACCTTGAAGATGACGTCGCTGGCGGAAGGCATGGGCATTCGCATCGCGACGCACGGCCATGTTTCTCCCGTCGCAATCCGCGCCGCTTCGCATATCAACGCGGTGATTCCCAACCTGTTTTTCCAGGAGCATCCGGCCAGTTCGTGGCAGAGCTGGCCCGAAACACTTTTCGAGCCGCTCGACCGCTTGGAAGACGGGCACGTGATTCTGTCCGATGCGCCGGGGTTGGGCATGAAGTTGAATGAAGCGGAACTGAAGAAGAGGCTGATTGCGTGAGGGCTATACCGCCAGCGGCCTTCGCCGGAGGATTCAGCAAATGCGTGCCGGCCAACTGAACAGTTACGGCTGAGGTGGATCGAGCAACCCCTCAACCTCCCCTGTCTACCGCCCCCCCGGCGTGAGCCGGGATTGGCTGCGGTCAGCTCTGCGTCTCTGAGAAAGAGTTGGCTGGTCTTGGTGACGAATGCTACGCTCCCAGCATGAGTAGTCAGTCTGGACCAATGACCGAGGCGGAGCGCGATGCGACGCGGCGACGTTTGCAGATCTGGGAGGATGCTCAGGCGCTCCAGTTGACCCAAGCCCTCCTCGAGCGACGCGGGATTGTGCGCGAGGCTCGCGACACCTCGGGGCTCGTGGAGCAGCAGGCGTTATTCACCCGCAGCCGTCGACGATGAGCCTCTGTCTCATCCGAGAGAAGTTGCGCCGCCGACTCGGATAGGGGCAGAAAACGGCTTCCAGTAGTGGAGGAGCTCGGTAACCCAATGGGGGATGACGCGCACCGAATGAACGGAAAGCGGTGCCCTTCTGCAGCGCGAGGTTGCATCTGGAGAAGCTGCGTGCTATCTGCGACCGGCGCTGCCCGGAAGAAGAAACCGCGCAGGAGTCTGCGGACGATCAGCCAGCACCCGAAGCGCCGACATCAACTCAGGCATGATCTGCCCTCCGTCTAGTCCCACTTTGTACTTCCCGGCAGCCTGAAAGGTTCAGAGCCTCAGTGCGTGTCAATTCACCGCCTATGAAATGCTTCACTTCATTGATCGCAAGCCTCGGGCTGCTCGCGAGTTCGACCCCGGCTTCTGCCCAGCTCGATGGCGTGGTAAGGCGAGCCTTCGGGCCGATTCAACCTGCCATCTCACCCGACGGGCAATCCATTGCGTTGTCTTTGCATGGCGCGATCTTCCGTATGCCCTCGAGCGGCGGAACTCTCGTTCGCCTCACTCGCGGTGAAGGCTGGGACGTCGAACCCGCGTGGTCGCCGGATGGAACACGTCTTGCCTTGATCAACTCGCCCGGACTTTTCGCGGGCCCGCTTCGGATCATTACGACAGCCGATGGTGTTGAAGTTCCCTTGCCCAAGCCCGTGCTCGCCTCGGGGCGGCTTCAATTCAGCCCGGATGGGCAGAGTCTCATCGGCATGCTGGCTGAAAGTGGCCAACCGGAACGTCTGCAGCGATTCGATCTAAAAACAGGCGCGCTTTCTTCCGTGAACATCGCGCCGCTCGATCCGATTCACCGCCGGCCGATGAAATGGGCGCTTTCTCCCGATGGGGGAACGATCCTGTTCACGACTTACGCGGATCGCCCGGGCGAACAAACAGGCAACAACGGTCCGAGCACCGAGCTTTGGCGCGTGCCCACAACCGGAGGCGCGCCGAAACAGATCGTTCGCTGGCCGAGCCGCATCTACGGCCTCGCATGGGACGCTCGCGGCAGCGGTGTGTTTGTCGTCACCGACCGCGGCGTATCGTATAACGATATTTGGCATATTCCGCTCGATACCCCTCTCGAGAGCGCGCGGAAGTGGACGTTCGGTCAAGCCGATGAAGATTGGCCCAGCGTCAGCGGGGATGGCCGCTGGCTGCTGCACACCGACAATTCCGAGCGCGCCACGGCTTTGACCCGCGTGAATCTCGAATCCGGCCACCGCGAATCGATCGCCATCGATCGCGTCGATCTCCGCGCTCCTGCCGGACGGTTGCGAATCGAGGTCAAAGACGCGAACACAGGCGAACCACTTACCGCGCGGGTCAGCGTTCAACAGCACGGTGGCAAATTTTGGTTTCCACTCGGTTCGCTGTATCGCCTCACCTACGGCGTGGGCCATTTCTATCTTCGGCGCCGCACCGAAATCGAAGTGCCCGCCGGCCGATACACCATTCAAGTCTGGCACGGACAAGAGTATTCCGCGCACCGCCAGGAAATCGACGTGCCCGCGGATCAAACGCGCGAGGTCGTGTGCGCGCTCGAACGTTGGATCGATATGCCCGCGCGCGGGTGGTTCTCGGGAGAGAATCACATTCATGCCAACTACGGCTACGGCGCCTGGCACAGCGATCCCTCGACGCTCCGCGATCAATGCGAGGGCGAAGATTTGCACGTAAGCAACATTGTCGTCGCCAACTCCGACGGCGAAGGCGTGTTTGATCGCGAATACTTTCTGGGCCGGCCTGACCCGCTTTCGACTGCGCGGCATATCCTCTATTGGAACCAGGAATTTCGCAGCACGATCTGGGGTCATTTGACCCTCGGCAACTTGAGCCAGATCGTCGAACCCATCTTCACCGGGTTCCAAGAAACAACGAATCCGTGGGACATTCCGACGAACGCCGACATCGGCGAGCGGACGCATCGCCAGGGCGGGACGGTAAGTTACACCCATCCGGCGTCGAATCTCGAGTCGCCTTACGACACGGCGTACGCTGCGAAGGGCCTGCCTGTGGACGCCGCGCTTGGGCGCGTGGACACACTGGATGTCATGGGTGGCGGATATGCGGCGTCGTTGCGCGTGTGGTATTTGCTGTTGAATTGCGGCTTCCGCATTCCAGCGGCGGCGGGCACGGACGTGTTTGTAAATCGCATCAGCTCGGGTCTCCCGGGCTGGGGACGTGCTTACGTGAAGTTGCCCGGTGGATTGAACTACGGGGACTGGATGCGCGGACAGAAGGCCGGCCGTTCCTTTGTGACCTCGGGCCCGATGCTTGAAATGACGATCGAGGGACGAGACCCTGGCGCGACGTTGAAGTTCGATGCACCCGGCTCGGTTCGCGTCCAGGCTCGCGCGCAGTCTCCGAATCCTATCGAGGTCATCGAGATCGTGGTGAACGGAGAAATCACGCGAGCATTGAAGCCATCCGAACGCTCACGCGCTTTCGCAGCGAACGAACTCGTCCCGATCCAACGCTCGGGCTGGATTGCCGCCCGTTGTTCCGTCGGAAACGGCGTGGCTCACGTGAATCCGGTTTACATCGAAGTCGCGGGGAAACCGATTCAAGCTCGCGACGACGCGGAGATTCTTTTGAAGTGGATTGATCGTCTCGAAGCAGACGTGAAGAAGCGCGACCGGATTCCAACTGGCCTCGATCATGTGCAGATGCAAATCGACGTGGCTCGGGATGTCTATAGAAAGCTCTCGAGATGACCGCGGAGGAACAATGCTCTGTCGTGAGGAGGTCGTTCTTTCAGCGCAGTTGGGACCCATGACCAAAGCCCTGTTCGAGCGCTGCCGGATTGTGCGCTGCCGAGCGACCCATTGGGGTTCGTGAAGCTGCGGGCGTTATTCCCCCCGTAGCTCAAGCGGTTTTGTTGTTCTCTCGACTATCATCTTGAGGATTCACCCAAATTCCTGGTTGAGGAGTTGGTTGGCAGGCGGACCGTCTCCCCTGACCAGCGCTCGTAAAGCCGCACGATGTCTTCCACGTTGGTGAACTTCCGGTAGACAGCACGGACCCGGAACTTGAACTCTCGCCCAACGGCGTAATCACGGCGGAAATAGACAAAGTCCCAGGCGGGATTCCCGGTGCCGCCGCCGGAAGGCGACTGCGCGAATCGCATTTCGCCGCCGTCATGAAGTTTCTCGAACATCATCACGAGAACATTCTCGCCGGAACGCCCGAAGTAGAAGGGATACAGGTATTCAAAGTCCGAGAAGCCCGACGCCAGGGAGATTTTGAAGCCCTCGTCGAAGGCCGGATCCCAGGTGCTTCCCGAGGGCCGATGGTTTGCCCCGGTGCCGTGGCTCGTGGGCAGGTGTTTGATCCACCGCGGCGTCGCATCACCTCGACCCGGGCGCGAGCGTCCGATGAACTGAATTGCCATGTCTTCCGGAGACTGGATGTAGGAGGCAAAGAATATCCCGATATAGCCGTGCTTTCGCCAAACGTCCTGCAATGGAGTGCCCCTATACGTCAGGTCAATCGCGTCGTCCTTCACTTCAAAGACAAGCCGGCTCCGCAGGGGCCAATGTTGCGTCTGCTCCTGGCGCAACTCCGCACGGCGCTTCGAGGACCGACGCAGTTCCATGGGTGCTTGTCGTGGCTCGAAGATGTTCCATCCATACGAGGCCGCGTCACCGCTGAAAATGTGTTCGAAGTTCAGCCCTGCGTATTCGGGCACAAAGAGGTTGGGCTTGTCCCATCCCCCCAACCGCAGTTCGGCGACGCCGTTGTAACCGGCGCGGTGCTTTGGGGCGTAGGCTTGGTTGTCAGCGACGACCACACGCAGCTCGCTCGTTTCGAGCCGCGCGGCGTGGGGAGGTGCCTTGGGATATGCGGGCTCAGATGCTTGGAGTGGCAGCAGCGAAGTCACTGAGAGGAGCAGGATCTCGACTACTTTCCGCGACCGGCTACGCGGATTTTGAGGTGTTGACGTTGGCAACCCCTCAAGCAGTCGCCGGCTTGGAGATGAACTGTTCATATTGAAGCATCCTGGGTCATTCGCTGGGTAAAGAACTTTGTTCCGTGCTCATTGACGTCATTGATAGACCGTTCGGCTTCTCTCAGCTATCACGGAATCACAACCACGCGATCACTCCAGGGGTGGAGGACCATGGCAAAATATCGTCGGTGAAATGGATGGATTCGAAGGGAGCCGGTGGGATGAGGCTTGGAGGAGCTTGTTCAAGAGGAAAGCCAGCTCCTCCAGTGATTCGATGTCACCCATAATGACGCCCGGTGTCGGACCCAGAATCGCAGGACCGCGCTCATTTTCGGGAGGTTTGGGCACCTCGCGCGACAGGAGGACCTATCGCAATGTCCAGACAGGCGTTCAATGCATTGGCGTTGCCCGCCAGATCTGTCCCCAAGGAAAAGTTTGTTCTCCCAACATGAACCACTTAATACCGTTCAATGCGCTTCCTCTATTTTTCTGGCTTGGTGCTTGTATCGACCTTGGTCGCGTGCAGCGAGGCGTCCACGGCGAATAAGCGCTCGACCGATGGAAAGGAGGCCACCGCGAGTCCAAAGCCAGGCGACGCTGCCAGCGAGCCGCGGACGGTCAAAGTGGCGCCCAATCCATCCGCCGGCACTGCGCCCGCCCAGGCTCCCGCTCGCACCAGTCCTTACCGCCTGCTCGGCATTCTCGACCCCGACCGGGAGCGCATGGTGGCATTCGCTTTGAAAATCCCGAGTGATTGGCGGGCGAAGCAGGAGTTTCACCGCAAATGGGAGGGCGCAGTAGGGATTCCGCAGATTGGCATCACGCTGACCGCGCCGGATGGCCGTTCACAGATCGTCTATTTCCCCTCAACACAATATCTTTTCTCGGAAGGGCCGATGACCAGTAACCTGCGCGCCCAGAAGAGATCCCTCGGATTGCCTGAACAGGGTTCGCCCAATGAAATCGCACCGATGCCTCCCGTTCAATATCTCCGGCAGATTTTTCTCTCTACCTTGGCGCAGAACGGCACGACCTTGGTGAACCTCGGAAATGAGAAAACCGCGCCGCAGACTCGCGACGAAAAAGGACAGATCCAATCTCGTGGCTCCATTGATGGTACGCTGCCGAATGGCAAACGGGCGCGCATTGAGGCTCGCATCTCACAAGCCTCGCAGCAGATCGGCACGGATACCTACCATAGCTGGAGCGTCGTCCCTTCGATCACCCAGACGAGCTCAGGTGATCTCGAAGCCATCCATGCCCACACGCGCATCGCGCAGGATTCCATTGTGCAGAATCCAGCCTGGCTCAAGCTCGAGCAGGAGGCGCAAGCGCGCGGCTATCAGGCGAACCAGGACGCCAGCCGGCAGCAGCACGAGGCCACGATGGCACAGATTCAGGCCAATACGGAGGCCATGACCCGCGGCCATCAACAGAGAATGGATGCGATCCGACAGTTCGGCGAAGCCAATACCGCGCGCTTCAACCAGCGCATGGAGAATATGGACCGTGAGCAGCGCATCCGCGTCGATACCATCCGGGGTGAGTCCAAATACGTGAACCCCACCACGGGTCAGCAGGTCAAAGTCGAGGACGGGTACAAACACGTCTATAGCAGCCAGCAGCATCCGAATCTTTTCCTCGGAACAGACACCCCGATCAACTCTGGCACGCTGGACTGGCAGGAACTGCAGAAGGTTTCCCTCCAGGATTACTAGTCCGCTTGGCGGAGGAAAACAGTCTGGTCTTCTCAAATTCTCCAGCGCCCTCGGCAACTCAATGCTTCTCTCCGTTCTTTCCATTATTGTATCTACCAATTCTTGAAAACACGGAGTCTGAATCCGTAGATGCGAGGAATTAGCGAATTAGCGATCGAAGGTCGATTCGAGGATACTTGGCGGGGGCGGACACGAAATCCGCCGACCCATTGGATAGAGTCGGCGGATGGATTTCACGCTCTGCTGAGCGAAGAAAAGGGCGACGGGTTCGCCGTCGCCCTTTGTGATCGTGGTTCGATCAGGCCGAATGTCGGCCTCTGATCTTCGGATCCTACTGCGGAGTCAGACGGAACAGTCGGATCGGATGCTGAGCAGGTATTTGCATCAGCGGGGTCTCACCCAGGTCGAGCCAGGGTCCAGTGACTGATTCCGATCCCTGAAGCCTGAATCCTTCTCCCTCCCATGACACCGAGACTCCGGGCGGCAAGCTGGAGATCCTGAGGGGTGGCTGAGGAGGTGTCGTTATCTTCAGATCATCCAGCAGGACGTCCGATCCTTCGCTTGCCACGCAGTGCATGTGGGTGAGGTGTCCCAGGGTGCGGACTCCAGCCGGGATGATGGGGCGGATGCGGACTTCATCGCCTTCGAGACCAGCTGCTGTCAAAGAGCCCAGCAGCCTGATGGATCCATCCTCCCATTGTTGGATGAAGCGAGTGGGCCAGCGACTGAGGATCAATGGGCTCGCATCCGTGATTCCTGGTTGGGAACCGGTTCCTTCAGCGAATTTGGAACCGTTCTTCCACAACTCCACATGGACACCCGTCGCGCCCAGATAAGCGAAGTCCACTGTGGTGAGTATCCCGGCCGGCTTCTTGGTGAATCTGAGGAACACAGAAGAAGGTTCATCGCTGGATCCAGCACCAGCCGGTTGGCCCGAGCCTGCTCTTCCGGTGCGGAACTCGAGCCAGGCGTCGGCATCGGGTGCCAGAAGCGGTGTTGTGTGTGTGAAGGCGAAGTCC
>VHDG01000013.1 GCA_016871475.1 Verrucomicrobiota bacterium | reverse complement strand
CTGACTCACCGGACGTTGCAGGCCTTTGACGAGAGCCAGCGGCTGCTTTTGCATTTCCCGTGCAGCATTGCCCGGGATGTGAACAAGCGCCCGGTGGGAGCGCTCCGTGTGGAGAAAGTGGCATCTGGTCCCAACTACACGTTTAACCCCGACGTGTTTCCCGAGTCAGCTGAGGCCAAAGCTCTGGGAAGAAAGTTGATTCTTCAGCCTGGACCGAACAATCCCGTCGGAGCGGCGTGGATCAGCCTGGACCGGCCTGGGTACGGAATTCACGGCACGCCACATCCGGAACAGGTCGGTCGTACGGAGTCTCACGGTTGTTTCCGCTTGGCGAATTGGAATGCCGAGTTGCTCTTGAGCGTGGTTTGGGTGGGATTGCCTGTTGAGGTGGAACTTTGACAAGCGCCCCGGCCGCCTGAATCACTGGCAAGATGACTCAGCCCAAGCGCGATTCATGTCCAAACTCACGTTCGCCGGGGAGAAGCTGTACAGGCTGCCCTAGGGGAATCCCCTAGGCCACAGACCGAACAAAATGTCGCCTCAGGGCATTGTCATTTCGATGTTCCCGGGGCACCTTTCGTCGTCATGAGTCCCCTCAAGAATTCGAAGCCTGCCATCAATCCACAACCCGCATCCGTGGGTGTTTTCGACCTCTCCGGCGAATGGATCGGCCACTATCGTGGGCACTTCGACCAGGTGGTTAAGATCACCCAAAAGGGGGAAGACATCGAAGCCGTCAAGGTCACCGGTGATGACCATGTCCCGGCGGGGGAAGTCACCTTTCGAGCGAATCTGAAGAGCCTCGCTGGCGAGGGTCAGGTCGCAGAGAAGGAGTTTCGCAATCCGTGTTTTGTTCCCGGGAAACTGGTGATCATTGGACATGAGCGCATCTCGTTCTCGTGGGAGAACTGTGGGACTGTTGAATTCCGTAAGGACGACTGAGCGGAGACAAGGCAAGCAGCCACTTATACAACCAACCAAACATAGGCGGCTCCCGACAGGAGCCGGGGAAGGCAGGCGAAAGCCTGCCTTTCTGTTTTCCCGGGGTGGCTTGATCGGGTGCTGAACTGGAGAGGTCAGAATCCAGGATGCGACGCGATGATTCCTGTTGCCTGATGGGTGATGATTGACATACTCCGCGCCCTGATTCGGTTTATTGCACAAATATGAGCAACTCTCCCATTCGGGTCGCGGTCACCGGCGCAGCTGGTCAGATCGGCTACTCTCTCCTATTCCGCATTGCTTCGGGTGCCATGTTCGGCCCCAGGCAACCCGTGATCCTTCACCTGCTCGAAATCGAGCCTGCGTTGCCGGCTCTTCAAGGCGTGGTGATGGAACTCGACGATTGCGCCTTCCCCTTGTTGAAAGGGGTTGTGGCCACTTCGGATCTGAATGAAGGGTTCAAGAACGTGAACTGGGCTCTGCTCGTGGGCAGCGTGCCTCGCAAACAGGGGATGGAGCGAAAGGACCTGCTCGGGATTAACGGGAAGATCTTCATCGGGCAAGGCCAGGCTATCCAGCGCAATGCTGCGAGTGACGTGCGTGTGCTAGTGGTGGGTAACCCCTGCAACACCAACTGCCTGATTGCGATGAACCATGCCCCAGCCATTCCTAGGAACCACTTCTTTGCAATGACCCGGCTGGATGAGAACCGTGCGAAGTCGCAACTTGCGAAGAAGGCCAGTGTTGATGTGACCACGGTGACCAACATGGCCATCTGGGGCAACCACTCAGCCACGCAATACCCTGATTTCTATAACGCCAAGATCCAGGGCCGCCCGGTCACCGATGTGATCGGGCACCACGAGTGGTTGCATGGCGATTTCATCTCGACGGTTCAGCAGCGAGGTGCCGCGATCATCAAGGCCCGGGGAGCCAGTTCCGCGGCCAGCGCAGCCAATGCCGTGGTGGACACCGTCCGCTCCCTGGTTGAACCGACCCCTGCGAGCGATTGGACCAGCGTTTGCGTCTGTTCCGATGGCAGCTACGGCGTCGAGAACGGCTTGATCAGCTCTTTCCCGATCCGGTCCACAGGTAAATCCTGGGAAATCGTTCAGGGCGTGCCGGTTAACGAATTCAGCCGCGGCAAGATCAACGCCACGGTCAAAGAATTGCAGGAGGAACGCAGTTTGGTCAGCGAGCTTCTTCCCAAGTAGTTCAGGTTTTCAGGAGCCTCCCAGGTTTTTCACTGGCGATTCAGTCGAACCTGGTGTAGGTCATCCTGCCAATGAGCTCGCCTCTTCCTGAACAAACCCGGCGGTGCAACCGTCGGGCCTGTGTAGGCCCTTATGGCGTGCATTTATTGTCAGGTCTATGAGTGACGTGCTGAATAAGGCCAGCGTGCTGGTATTAAACCGCAACTGGCAGGCGATCAATGTTCGTACCCCTGCGGATGCCTTCTGCTCCATGGCAGCTGGCACTGCCACAGCCCTTGAAGTGAAGGGAGAGGAAGATATCCGCCCCCTGACTTGGGCGGAATGGATCCAACTCCCGATTCGCCCCCAGGACAGTGCAGTCCTGACCGTGCGAGGCCCCATCCGGATTCCCAACGTGATCGTAGCCGTCAACTACACGCACGTCCCCTTGAGGCGCCCCACTCTCAACGCCCGTGCAATTCGCGAGCGCGATGGGAATCGTTGCCAATATACCGGCCAGCTGTTGCGAACCGACGAAGGGAGCATCGACCACGTCCTGCCCCGATCCAGAGGGGGCAAGGACACATGGGACAACTGTGTGTGGGCCAGCAAGGACATCAATAACCACAAAGGTAACCGAACCCCGCATGAAGCCGGGCTCAAGCTCATGCGTTCTCCGCGTCCTCCAGCGGAACTTCCAGTCACGGCCTTCATAAAAAACTATTCAGGAATTGCTGACTGGAAGTTTTTTGTCGCCGATTAGCAGTTTTTTGTTGCCGCATGATCCGTTTCTGCTATTTCAATCCGACTCGAAGTCCCTGACCGGTAAACCAGCAAAGGAAGGCGTGAGCCCAGGGATCGTGAAGATGCTTTGGCGGAACGGACGCCGCCTTTTCTTCCCCTCTTCAACTCTCATCCGAATCCGCTGGATTTGCAACCTAGCAATTCGAATAGGTGACGCCGCCTTTTCTTCCCCTCTTCAACTCTCATCCATCTAAGTCCTCCAGTGGCATGTCCGATGAGTGTGGTGCATCGTGGAAGAGAGAAGAAAGTGGTGGTAGGAACTGGATTCGAACCAGTGAAGGCGTAAGCCAGCAGATTTACAGTCTGCCCCCGTTGGCCACTTGGGTATCCTACCGCTAGCGTCGCATTGGGTGACGAGCGGCCGAAACTAAACCAAAAGCGACAGGCTCTTGTCAATGGTCCCAGTGCACCCAAACTGTCCTCACGAGTGATCCTGGCATGACAGCGTACCAGTCCGTCCGCGGATCGTTCGATGATTGAACAGCTCCAGGAGCGAACCCGGGTGTCATTGCTGCTCGCATCGCCGCCGTCGGCGCGAGTAGGACCGCTCCAGGAGGATCAGGATCGCAGGCTCAGTTGACGCGCATCAGTTCACGCAGCGTGCGGATCCCCTCGCGGATTCGATCGGGTGACGGATGCGAGAAGTTCAGTCGGAGGGTGTGACTTCCAGAATCGTCCAGATGAAACTCCTCCCCCCTGTTACAAAAACAACGCCCCGTGTGGCGCAGCCCGCTTTGAGCCGCCAGATCCGACAGCTGGAGGAGGAGGTGGGGGTGAAACTGCTCACGCGGGACCGACGTGGTGTGAGTCTCACGCCGGCGGGGAAGCTGTTCCTTGCCGAGGCCCGGACGGTGCTTGCCCAGAGCGAGCGGGCGGTGCATGTGGCAAGGGAAACCCAGGCCTTGAACGTGGGATACCTCTGGGATTGTTTCACTCCACCGTCCCGAATGTAGTGAGGCGGTTTCGGGAGTTTCATCCCACCGTGTCCGTGAACCTTTTCGATCTCTCCGCTACACATCAGGCCAAGGCGCTTCAGAATGGGGAACTCGAAGTGGGCTTCATCGGGTTTGAAGACGAGGCCCGCGCCCTGGGACTTCGAAGACGGAAAGTTGGAGAATGCCGATTTGTCGCAGCTCTCCCTACAGGTCATCGTTTGGCTGGAAAGCAAAAGGTTTCTTTGAAAGCCCTGTCGGCGGATGGATTCATCGTGATCTCCGAGGATCATTATCCCGGTGCCCACAGGGTGGCGCTGGAAGCATGCCGTCAGGCGGGGTTTCGCCCTCGGATTCTTCAAACCGCCGAGCGCGGTCACACCATTCTCGGAATGGTTCCGGGCCGATGCGGTGTCGCCTTGCTGCCAGAGCCGTTGAGCGCGCTACCCCATCCCGGGGTGTTGCTGCGGCCCCTGGCGGATCCGTTGATGGCAGACCTGTTCGTAGCCTGGCGCACCAGAGGTGTCGGGGCAACGGCGCGTCGGTTTTTGGAATTGGCTGATGTTTGATGCTAAGGACTCGGTGAAAGGATAAATGACCGACGCCCCTGAATGCGTGATGCACCTTGGGGCGTGGGTGTGTAGCAGCCGCTGTCGGGCTGGTTTCCGAACAGCCCGTGCGCGAACAGGGACGTTTGCGGAGCTTTGGTCCTGATCGATCAACGGCCCGCCAGCAGGATGGGTCTCAAAGGACTGACCGGCTGTTGACAGCATTGACGAGACGTCGAATGAACGGCCTGGAGTGATCGTTGCGTCGTTCCCAACGGAAACAAGGTGAGCCGAAGCATGATTCATTTCCCCCTCGGGAGCCTCGCCCATGTTTCCCGTGTGCCCTCGGAGCCTCTCGATGTGATTTTCATGAACCCTGGCACCGAGGCCGATGGAGATCCTCGAATCAGAGTTCCCAAACTGCCCCGGCTCCGGAGCTCGGTTCCGGTGAGAACCGAAGCGATACGATTTCATCTGAGGAAGAAGCTTGCCGGTCTTGGGATCCATTTTTCTGAGGCCTGACCCCGGTTTCGACATTGAATTCTCTTTCCAGTAAATGGCCGCAGCTGGTAATGAATCCGTATGCTGCATCTTTCCTGGATAACTTTGGCTTCCTGGGGTGTATGTGTCCTGACCCAGCTGGCTCAGGGAGCGGTGCGCGCTCCTGATGTCTCGTTCCGAAACGAGGTACAGAACAGCATTCAGCGCGGACTGAACTGGCTCGGCACCCAGCAGAACAGCAATGGCTGGTGGTCCACCGCCGACCATCCCGCACTAACGGCCCTGGTCTTGTCTGCCTTTCAGGGCGAGCCGTCCGGGAGGTATCAGGTTCCAACGGAAGCCATGCTGCGTGGGTACGAATTCATTGCTCAATCTGCCAAACCTGACGGCGGGATATACGTGCGGGATCTGCCGAGTTACAACACCTCCCTCGCAATCCTCGCGCTGCTGGGCTCACCTTCCCCTCGGAATGAGTCTCTGATTCGCAATGCCCGCCAATACCTGATTGGGCTGCAAGCCGATCGAGGAGAACCTCGCAAGCTCGACACCCCGTTCGATGGAGGGATCGGCTACGGCGGCAGCCAGCGAGATCCTGACATGAACAACACGTGGACGGCACTTCAGGCCCTTCACCACAGCCGTCGGTGGATGGCCGATCAAGGGAAAGCCATGGGAAAGGATCTGAACTGGAACGCGGCTGTCCACTTTCTGGAGAGCTGTCAGAACCTTCCCGAACGGAACACACAGGCCTGGGTGTCCCGGGAGCATCGGGATCGAGGCGGTTTCGTCTATCACCCGGGCAGGAGCATGGCGGGCGGCGAAACCAATGCCACCACAGGACGGGTGTCGCTCAGGTCTTACGGAACCATCAGCTATGCCGGGTTGCTCAGTTACATTTATGCAGACCTCGCCAAGGATGATCCGAGAGTGACCGCCGTCAGAGACTGGCTAAGCGCCCACTACACGCTTGAGGAGAACCCGGGCATGGGGCAGCAAGGGTACTACTACTACCTGCATCTTCTCGCCAAAGGGCTCTCAGCTGCGGGGATCAACGAGATGCCTCTGGCGGGAGGTCGCATTGCGGATTGGAGGAGGGATCTCGCGGTGCGCCTCATGGAGCTGCAGTCCCGAGAAGGCTCCTGGGCGAACTCGAACGTTCGCTGGTGGGAAAAGGACCCGGTTCTTTCGACGTCCTACGCCCTGCTCGCTCTGGAGATCGCCTGGAGAGGACTGTAGCCGCCCGCTCTTCCGAAAGTTCCCCCGTCTTTCAGCCGGAACGATTCAGTAGGACAGTGGACAGTTGCGCAGCAGACTCTTGTGAAGAGCGAGGCGTGAGGAGCGCGCGTATTGAATCGAAATACGTAAGCGACGAACAACGAATCACTTCGCAAGAGGATCAAGCAAATGGCCGTTGTCCTACTGAATCGTTCCGGCTCAGGGCGCCTTTGACCCAGCTACACTCTCCAGACAGCGCTCGATGGCCTCGCGGAGTGCTCCAGCAGCGATGGGCTTCGTGACATAGTCGTCCATGCCTGCATCCAGACATCGTTCCCGATCCCCCTGGATCGCGTTTGCCGTCAGAGCGATGATTGGCAGCCGTCGCCCCCGGTTGCCTGGCAACCTGCCCGCTTGCTCGGCTTTCCGGATCTGTGTCGTGGCTTCAAACCCATCCATCTCCGGCATCTGACAATCCATCAGGACGAGGTCGAAGGTTTCGGCCTCAGCGCGTTTCCACCCCAGGCGTCCGTTAGGCTCCAGGGTGACGTCGAAACCTTCCTTTTCCAGGAGACGACGTGCCAGCTTTTGGTTCACCGGATTGTCCTCCACAAGCAGCACGCGGCGACCGACCCAGTTGGACTTCCGATCCACTGCCGGGAAGCTCGAGACCACGGGGGGCACCGCCTTCGATACCCCACCCGCCGTCCGGTCTGGAAGCCGCGAGGTTTCAAAACCCGTCGAAACCTTGCCGGATAAGAGTTGGTGTTGCCGGATTCCGGAGACCAGGGCGTCCCGGAGCAGGATTTCCCTCACAACCGGTTTCACGAGGATGGCAGCAAACAGCTCCTTGGAATCGGGTTCTGCTTCCGGTCTCTGCCCGCTGGACGAGAGCATGATGATGCCCATCGACCGAGACTTTGGATTGCTGCGAACGGCCTTCGCCAGATCTACCCCGTCCTGTTTGGGCATGAGATGGTCGGTGAGCAGCAGCTCAAAGGGGCATCCCCGCTCTGCTGCTGCCTCAAGGGATGCGAGGGCTTCGGTGGCCGAGGCACACGTTTCCACATGCACTCGCCAGGCCTGGAGCTGAGCTTGGAGGACTCGCCGGTTGACATCCAGATCATCGACTACCAGGGCGCGGACGCCTTCGAACTCGGAAGGGCAGATAGCGTCGGCTCCGTCCGTGGCAACCGCGTGGGGTTCAGGAAACTCAAACCAGAACACCGATCCTTGTCCGACCACACTTGAGACCCCGATCTCTCCACCCATGAGCTCCACGAGAAGCTTGCTGATCGCCAGACCCAGGCCAGTCCCTCCGTACTTGCGGGTGGTGGAGCTGTCGACCTGCTGGAAATTTTGGAACAGCAGGCACCTCTTCTCCTCCGGAATCCCGACGCCGGTGTCCTCGATCGCGATTCGTATTCTTGCGCGGTTACCGGGCTCGGTTTGTGGAATGCGAAAGATTCGTATCAAGACATGCCCGGAGTCCGTGAATTTGATCGAATTGCCCGCCAGGTTGAGGATGACCTGGCGGATCCGAATCGGGTCCCCCATCCAGGATCGGGGCACGTTGGGTTCCACTTGGACTGCCAAGGCGACCTTTTTCTCCTGCGCTTTGGCTGAGAGCAATGCAGCCGCTTCCTCGGCGACCTGCGGCAGGTGGAATTGAATGTTTTTCAGTTCCAGGCGGCCGGCCTCCACCTTGGAGAAGTCCAGGATGTCGTTGATGATCGCGAGCAGGCTTTCTCCGGACATCCGGATCGTGTTCGCGAAATCCGCTTGTTCGGCGTTGAGAGGCGTGCCCAGGAGCAGGTTCGTGAACCCGATAACTCCGTTCATGGGGTACGTATCTCGTGGCTCATGGTTGCCAGGAATCCGCTCTTGGCTTTGCTGGCAGCTTCGGCCGCCTCTTGAGCCTGCCTTCGAGTTTCGACTTCCTGCGAGAGCTCCTGGGTGCGTGCTGCCACTCTCGATTCCAGCTCCTCGTTGACCTGCTTGATCGCCATGTCGCGTTGTTGGATTTGATCCAACATGTGATTGAACCCTTCAATAAGCTGGCCTATCTCGTCCTCGGAGTTCTTTCTCGCCCGGATTGTGAAATCCCCATCGCCAGCGATTCGCCGGGCCAGATCCGCCAGATTGGTCAGAGGATGAGCGATGATGCCCTGAAGAGATCTTGTGATGATCGATGCAAGCAGGATGGCGAACGCAGCCACGATTCCCAGCAAGCCTGCGTGTTGAATCATGCGTTCTCGGAGCGCCAGCAGGTCCGTTCTGAGAAAAAGAGTTCCAGCCCTTGCCCCATCGCGTTTGATAGCATAGACGAGTTCGAAGAAGTTGTGCCGGACTCGCGGCCCCGCTACCAGGTCCACTCCGCTTTTGAGATGCTCCACCGACCCTGAACGGCTCTAGGCGGAGAAGTAGTTCCCTTGGGCATTGAAGATCGCGGCATCGACGACATGCCCCTCTTGGGCGAGGGACGCCAGAATGGTTGCTGCATCCTCGGGCCGGTCGAATTCAATGGCAGGCCGGCAGTTCTCTGAAATCACCCCTGCCAGTACGGTCATCTGCCTTGAGTTCTCCCTCTCAAACGACTGCCACTCGTTGAATCCAAGCAGCACGAGAGCGATTGCCAGACTCAAGGCGCTCGTCCCGACGCCGAAGAACATCAGTTTGGCACGAATTGAGATGTTTCGAAGGCGGCTCATCTCAAGGTTTTTGCTCGGTGGCAGATCGATAGACCCGATCCGCCAACCTCAACATTCCGGCGTTGAGCTTTAGTCCTGCGGCAGAAGCGGTGACCAGGTTGACCTGGAATCGCATCTTTCCGTCCTTTTCGAGCAGGGCGATGGTGCCTCCCTGTTCTGCGAACTCGCTTCCATCCCCCACAGTCAGGAGCGGACTTCCTCCCAGTTTCGTCATCGCTTCAGCAAGCGCGGTCTTGGGGGCTTCCGCCGAGATGTAGAGGATGTGATATTCGCCCGGTTTGGGCAGTTCCTCCAGCTTGCGAACAGTGATGGTCCGGCCCGCCACCTGAATGGTGCGGGCCGTCTTTTCCAACCATGAATCCAGGGGACTTCTCCCCAAGGTTCCGAGAATGATCGAGCCCTCGAGTCCAGCAAACGCGGTCGCGGGCCATTCGGTGAATTTTGCGAAATTGCAGAGGAACGCGGCTTTGATCAACCCGGGATCCTTGGTGGTCTCCGCGGCAATAAGCCGGAGCTCAAGCGGGTTCAAGCACGACCCACACAGCCACAGCAGGCAGGCAACGAGCCACTTCCGCCCTGCACTAGAAGATCTCGACCGGATACGGCAAGTCCTTCGGCAGAAATCTGTTAGGATCTTGTCGATGCTGAATCAAAAGTTAAGCCGACGTCGTGCTCCTTGTGTTGGCAGCGCTAACCGCGGCGATTCCACCCTGGAGTTCGCACGTTCCTGATTCTGCAATCGGCGTCGATCCGAAATCCTTTACTACAAAGGGATTCTCAAGAGGCGGGTTCTGATGTACACGAGCAGCAGTTCATGGTTCATCTATGCAAGAAGCCAACACAGTCACACGACCCTCACTTCCATCATCGCAGTTCCCTCCGGGCACAAACCTCCACGACCGTACGATTCGGCTGAATGCCCCTCGCAACCTCCTGCAGAAAACGGGGGTTGTTCTTCAGGATTGGTTGGAGCGTCGAGTTGCTGGAGCCTCGATCCATGGAGATCCTGCCGTCTATGACAGTCGGACCTTCTCCTGGGCGGCTGAGGTGGAAAATGAGTGGCACTTGATCCGCCGGGAACTCGATCAGGTGATGACTTTTCGTGATCGGATTCCAAGCTTTCACGAAATCCTGAAGGAAGCCGGAACCATTACGGCAGACGACCAATGGAAGACTTTCTTTCTTGCGGGGATAGGCATGGATTGCCGGGAGAATGCGAGGCGTTGCCCTGAAACCATGCGTTTGCTGGGAAAGATCCCGGGCATGAAGACAGCGTTTTTCAGCATCTTGTCGCCGCGAAAGCACATTCCGGCGCATCGAGGAGCATTCAATGGGGTTCTTCGATTTCATCTGGGCCTTCTCGTGCCCGAGCCTCGAAGCCAGGTTCGCATCCGAATAGGAAACGACTTCTATCATTGGACCGAAGGCAAGTCCTTGATCTTTGATGACACTTACAATCACGAAGTGTGGAACGACACGGACGGATACAGAGTTGTTCTGTTTGTGGATTTTGCCCGGCCCCTGAAGCAACCGTTCCATCGTTTAAACGAGGCGTTCTTGAACATGGCCTCCGTAGCTCCTTTTCTGCGCGAAGCAGGGGCAAAGCAGAAGACCTGGGAGAAAAAATTCTACGACCAACCCAACCGATAACCTGAGACGATCATGGCGACCTATATTTACGAAACGATTCCCAAGAAACCTGGACAGAAGCCCCGGACATTCGAAGTCGAGCAGCGCATGAGTGACGCCCCCCTGACCAAGGATCCCAAAACGGGCCTTCCCGTCCGACGAGTGATCGTTGGAGGGAGCGGAATCGTCACCCATGGCGCGAGCATCCTTTCCATGCCCAAGCGCAGAGGCGGACGGGGCTGAAGTCCGGCTTCACCCGTTTTCGTATTGAATAAACCTCAGAACTCCTGGATCCATTCTCTCATGACCGATACACACATCTCAGGCGTGAGCCGTCGCTCCTTCCTGCATTCCTCCGGTTCCGCGGCCATTGCCATGCCCTTTGTCCTGACATCTGTAACTCGAGCCGCTTCTCCTGGCGATACCCTGAAGGTGGGGCTGGTTGGGTGTGGTGGACGTGGCACTGGAGCGGCATCCCAGGCGCTTTCAGCGGACCGCAACGTTCAGTTGGTCGCCATGGGCGATGTCTTTGAGTCCTCGGTGAAGCGGAGTCACGCTGAGCTCTCCAGTCAGGTTCCCAAGGAGAAGATCAAAGTGGAGCCCGACAAGATGTTCTCGGGACTCGATTCATACAAAAAGGTCATCGATAGCGGCGTGGATGTGGTGCTGCTGACAGCCCCTCCGGGATTTCGACCGGAACACTTCGAATACGCGGTCAAGGCGGGCAAGCATGTGTTCGCGGAGAAGCCGATGGCCAGCGATGCCGCCGGAGTTCGACGCGTCATGGATGCCGTGGCCGAGTCGAAACGCAAGAAGCTGGCGGTCGTGGCTGGGTTTTGTTGGCGATACGATTATCCGAGGCGTGCCTTTTACCAACGGATCCACGATGGACTGATGGGAGAGGTGAGGTCCATCTACGCGACGTACCTGACCAGTCCCGTGAAGCCGATGCCTCCGGCGAGCACTCGTCCGCAAGGGATGGGAGACATCGAGTGGCAGATTCGGAACTGGTATAATTTTGTGTGGTTGTCGGGCGATGGATTGGTGGAGCAGGCGATACACAGTGTGGACAAGATTGCGTGGGCGATGCGGGATGAGCCGCCGGAGAGTTGTGTGGCTGTGGGTGGGAGGGCTGTGGCAGCCCATGGGGGAAACATCTACGACCACATCCAGGTGAACTATGAATGGGCCGACGGGACACGGGGATTCATGGCACAACGACAGAGCAACAATTGCCATGGTGAGAACAACGATTATCTGATGGGTACGAAGGGCTTGGGATACATCACGGGTCGGGGTGTTTACATGACTGGGGAGAATGCCTGGAAGTATTCAGGGGAGAAGCCGGACATGTATCAAGTGGAGCACAACGAGTTGTTTGCATCGATCCGTGCGGGCAAGCCGATCAATGACGGTGATCGGATGGCGAAGAGCACGCTGATGGGCATCATGGGTCGGATGGCGGCGTACACGGGCGCGAAAGTGACCTGGGAGATGGCCTTGGGCTCGAAGGAGCAACTTGTCCCTGAGAAGGCAACCCTCGACATGCCGTTCGACGTTCCAGGGCTCGCCATTCCTGGAAAGACGCCATTTGTTTAGGGGACGAAAGAGCTCCTTCTTCATCGGGAAGAGTGGAGCGGTTAGCATTGTGGTGCCTCAGCAGAGAGAGCCGCGTCGGGTGTTTCGATCTCAGTGACCGGAGATTGCTCATGCGCAGGCAGGTCTTCCTTGTCAGCTTCCAGGATGAAGTGGGGCACTGAGGGCCCGCTCACGCAGATTGATCGGGGCAAGAGCAGCGGCGTCCCGTCATCTTTTTCGAGCAAACGGTATTCGTACTCACTCGACTCTGTTGTCTTTCCCGATCGCCAGGAAAACCTTGAGGGTATGGCTTCAGGGAGGGAGGAAGCTCAAGTGCATAGCGAGAGGTTCCCCTACAAACGGGAACCAGCTGGCGCGAATGAGATACTTCCCGGCCGCAGGGATGTCCACTTCCAGCCGTTTCAATGCGCCGAAATGCCCAGCCAGCAGTCTGAGATTATTAACGGCGGCACCCTCCAGCACTTCCACAATGATGCTCTCATCACCCGTATTCGCCTCCAGGACAAGCCGACCGCGGCCGGATGCAGTCCACTCCCACCAAACAGGTTGAACGCTTCCAAAGTCTCCGGGCCTCGGAGCCTCACGGTTCAACAGAAGTACCAACGGATAGTCCGAAATCGGAATCCGTGTCTCGAAAGAATCGTGCACCGTTGTCGCAGCCTTCCGGATGCGGAACGCGAAACGTCCCTGAGATCCCACGCTCGCGACCCGAACCCAAACCCTGGACCCGGCTGCCAGGTCCACTCCAAATGAGGCATTGCTCACCGCAAGCTGATCCAAAGCCGCCACGCCCGACCCTCTATACAAACCGATCCTCACATCCGCTTCGCCCGGTTCGAACCGGACTTCATATCGACCCGACGCGGAAGAGGTGAAGACATACCAGACACTGCCGGGCTCAAAGAAGCTGAACGAGGGCTCCCCGGGTTCGAGTGTGGCGCCGACGGTGTTGCCCCTGACAAGATCATGCCCAGGTGAAATCTCTGTCGCATTTGCGAAGGCATCATTCGCCTGTCGAGCGATGAACTACAGTTCCACCCGTACCGGGTTCCAGGTTCCGGGAGCTGCTCCTGCAGCCACGTAGTAATCCTTTCCCGCAACCACACGAAACGTAGCCGGAAACGTCGGGAGGAACGAACTCAGCTCCGGCACCAGGGACTCGATGGCCATGCCCGAGTATACGGCGCTGCCCCAAGGATCGCCGTTTCGTCTCAGGATGGCTGTTCCGTTCGCTGGCGCCCGCCAACGCCACCAGATGGTGCCGGCATTGGGCGGGAAGCCGAAGCCATGGAGAGCCGCTTCACCTGGTTCGCTTGTAGCCCCAGCCAGCCGTCCCCACGCCACGGGATTCACACCCTCCAGCAGAATAGCGTCCGCGAACCTGTCGTTCAGGGGAACCGGACGTTGCGCTAGAGTGAAATAACCAGCGGGGCGGTCCTCCATGGGCACCACGAACTCAAAAGGAGCTCTGCCGCAGAGAGTCAATGCCAACTCCCAGGGTGAGCCCGTAGTCAGCGCGTCGCGCCTCAGAACGTCATAGGAATCTCCTGTTCGCACAAACAGGCTCAGCTTCAGAGTGCCAGGCAATCGGCTCGGCCCTAAATCCAGCAATGGGTTCACGCTGCCGTTCCTGCGGAGCCGCGACTCCCAGTCCGCCGTGGAGTACCCAGTGAGAAAGCCACCGAACGTTGGATCTGGCAGGCTGCCCGCCACGATGCCCTCACCAATAAATCGCGGGAGTAGCGATCGCAGGGCAGGTGCGTCGGACTTGAAGAATTCCTTGGCGCTCAATCGAAGATCGGGTCCGTAGCTCATAACGACCGGCTCACTCAGCGACTCCAGTCCTTGGATCATGAGCTGTCGGAACTGACGCTCCGTATCGGCTGAGTCCGGATCCAGGGCGAACAAGGGATTGGTTCCCCTCAGCGGACGCAGGCGCATGCCTTCGATGGCCTTGAGATAGTTCGTTGCCATCTGGCGGTAAACCTCCGCCGCCGCCGGGCGGTCGGACGTTGAATTTCGAGCGAGGAGCGATGGGGCTTGCTCCAGGAGCATGTGCAGGCTTTCCAATCTACGTCCGTCGATGGCGAGGAGCTGCTCCACTGTTACGGAACCATCGATGCTGTGGAGTGTGAGGATGCAAAAGCGAAGGCCTTCGAGCAAAGCTCGGAGGAGAAGAACGTCTGAGGAATCGATGTCGACCGCTCCGAGTTTCAGCTCCTGCTCCGAGAGGCTCAGCAGGAAGTCCGTGGCCGGCACTTTTTCAAGATCGCGACCGGCCGCCTCGAGCTCGGGCACCACATGGACACGGAGCGCACTGAAGACTTCACCTGGTGTCGCGTCGGGGGGAAGCGCCGGCTGGCCTTCGGCATCTCTGGGGAACGATGCGCGCCAGTCGTAGATGCTTCGTCCGGCGACGGGCATTCCCAATCGTGAGAGGATGTTGCTCAACCCCGGTAGCGACGGCAGCAATGCGAGTCGCGTGCCTGCACGAAGCAAGGAGGCCCGGGCATTGGAGGGCTCCAGCTGGAGAGCGTTGGAGAAAGCAAGATGAGCTGCGACGAGGTTACTGGTGATCAGGTGCGACCGTCCGGTCTGGATCCAGTCGGAGGCTGTTTGCCCGCGGATGCGTGCGTTGACGCCGAAAAAAGCCACCCATAGGAGCACTCCAATGAGGAAACCACGG
>VHDG01000012.1 GCA_016871475.1 Verrucomicrobiota bacterium | reverse complement strand
TGTTAAAAACCGAGGGCAGCAGTTTCGAAACCGCCCTGGGAGTTTATGTGGGCAGTGTCCTGACTCAGCTTCAGCCGATTGCCGAAGCCGGCCCCGACTCCGCGCCGGGCCGTCGAGCCACCATCGAGTTCGCAGCGGTCGGAGGTCAGGAATACGTCTTCTTGCTCAACCCGGCTCGCAACTCCGACATCTGGATCGCAGCCCTGAGTCTCCATCACTTTCCGTTCACTCCGATCATCACCCAGGCACCTCACCCAATCGAAGTTGCTCCGAACGATCCTGCCTCGATCTCTGTCGTGGCTGATCGAGCTCCACCGCTCTTCTATCAGTGGTTCAAAAATGACGTCCCCATCGCTGGAGCAACCCAGTCGGATCTTATTTTTGGCAGCTTTACAACGAACGACACCGGAGGCTACTCGGTGATGGTGTCCAATCGGTTCGGAACCGTCACCACTGCGAAGGTTCCTGCGATAGCTGGTTATCGGCTCGTGGTCACAAAGACCGGTGTGGGGAGCGTGAAACAAAGTCCGACAGGCCAGTTCTTTGCTTTGGGGCCGACGTGAAACTATCGGCAAGCGGTCTGAGTGGATATGGGTTTCACGCCTGGACGGGCACGGTGAACATCAACTCCACCAATCTCACGGTGCGGATGGATCGTGACTACGCGTTACGTGCGGAGTTTCGCACGGTGGAACTGGATGTGACGTCCGATCCACCCCTGGGCGGGATGGTTTTTCGGAACCCTCCTGGCTTTAACTATCCTCCCGGCACTACAGTCACTCTGGATGCGCGGCCCTCGGCAGGCTTCGGGTTCATCGGATGGTCGGGATCAGTGACGTCTCGCCAGAACCCACTCACACTCACTTTGACCCAAAACCTCAGCTTGGTTGCCAAGTTCGGGACCTTTGTCCTGCACCTTACCAAGGTAGGCGTGAGCAACGTGATCATTCTGCTGCAAGGTCCCCTGGAGACACCGTTGCAATTGGAGTATGCGAATCGGCTGGAGGGTCCATGGCTCCCGGTGACTCCGCAGACTGTGGGAGGAAAGGCCGTGGTCTGGCACGCGACTTCTCCGGGAATACGCCAACAGTACTTCCGGGCCCTGGTCGCGGATGGCAAATGACCAGAGTTTATCCGCCACCTCTCTGCTCGGAGGCCGGATGTGGATGGGGGCGTTATGAGCCCGAGCCATCTTGAAGGTTTCAGGTGCAGACCGGCGGCGCCGCAGCTGTGGTGAATGAAGCTGCATCGGGCCCGGATAGCTTCACCACGACACATGCGCGATCACGGACATTGTTATTGGGGCAGTCCGAAGCTGGTCCAGCCGCGATTCGTAACCAGGCTCCGCAGCCTTTCGCCGAACAGTTCGGCCAGCACGCGCATCTCATCTGCTTCCCGGGGAGGCAGTTGTCTCCTGCAGTTGAACGCCCACAAGGACAGCCAATGATCAAAGTGTTCAGGCCCAATGCCGAGGCGAAGATGCGCTGCGCCGAATCCACCGCCGTACCGTGAAGGCCCACCCGTCTGGCGGGCCCAGAATTCTGTGATCTTGGCCAGGTGCGCCGGCCAATCCTGGATCCGTGCGTTGAAGATGGGGCCCAGAATGGCGTGCTGGCGTAGGTCTGCGTAAAACGGCTGGATCAACGCCAGGATTCCCTCGTGGCCGCCCAGTCGATCGTAAAGGCTCGGAACCGACAGCGTCGCTGAATCGTGAAGGCTCATGGTGTTAGACAGTATTCTTCCGCGTGTTTGCTTTTCCGATATGCAACCCCCAGGGCTTGTCACGCTTGCAGGTGAGGCTTCCTCCAGAGAGGTCGGCCACGCCGGAGCCTTTGGATCCTCGAAACTGGTTCCTGGCGATATCACTCGTTGCGGCCTGCTTAAGGACGCCAGTGCACTGCAGGAGCAGGACTGCAAGAGTGAGTTTCATTGATGGATGAACAGGTTTGCTGGATCGCACTGCGGGTGCGTTTACGGATGCCCTGCATGATTGAGTGGGATGCTGGTTGTGATCAACAGCGGATTGTTGCAGAGCGACCGGAATGGGATCCATGGCCAACCCTCCCAATCGCGCCCTTCTCGAACAGCAGGATCCCCGCTCCCCGTTCTGCCTGCTTCAGCCTCGGAAAGGCGTGGGATGGATATGGTCGTTTTTCGGACACATTCGGATCTCCAAGCTCCGACGGGTCCTGATCAAGCCATCACATCCCTCCTGGGCCCAACGCAGGCTGGACCCACCTTCGAGGTTGGGTTATAGGCATTCAATGCTCTCCAAGACTTTCTTCGCCATATGCATCCTCGCATGCATCGTGATCTGCCCGCTGGGGGGTTCCGCAGGCGGCGTTTTTTGGACAGACCGAGGCGCGAGCCAGATCAAACGCATGAATTTCGATGGCTCCGGGCTCCAGACCGTTTCGTTGTCCGGGGCTGTGTCCACACCAGGCTCGAACATCCGTGGCATTACAGTTCACGCAGGTCGGAATTACATTTATTGGGCGGACAACGGCGCAGACCGCCTTCTCCGCGCCAGGTTCGATGGCTCGAATTCCGAAATACTTTACACCGTACCGGGTGGAAACTCGTTTCCCGCAGATGTCTGGCTCGACAAGTCCCGCAACGATCTTTACTGGTGCGATCAAACCCGCCGTTCCATCCAGAATTATGCCATCGACTTGAAGACGATGGTCCCTTCAGTCACCAATGCCGCACCTTCCGGCCCCTATTTCATGGATGTCGATCGCCAGACGGGCTGGGTCTATTGGGGCGATTTCAGCGGGGGCTCCATCTATCGATCCAAGCTCGACGGGTCTGATCGCCAAATCCTTCTAACCGGCAACAACAATACGCGAGGGGTGAAGGTGGATTCCGAAGGACAGATGCTCTACTGGATCAATCGTGACGACAAGAAGGTGCATCGATGTCCTCTGTCAGCCTTCGGCTCCGTGCCTATTCCTTTGTCGCATCCAGCGGTCCAAACTCTCTACACCCATCTGGACACACCTCACGGCCTCGCGCTGGATATTCCCGCACGAAAGCTTTACTGGGCCGATACGGGCACCAACCCAGGGAATGGAACGGGCGGCCAATCAATCTGTCGGGGTGACTTCGATGGCAGCACTCCTGTTGAGGTCCTGGCTTCAGGCAGTGAGCCGTGGGATGTCGATCTCGATACCTCGTGTGGAAGCTATGAGGAATGGGTCAAACGCTGCTTCAGACGGGATGCTTCTCCGGCTGACACACTTCGGGATGCGGATCCCGACGGCGATCGGCTTTCGAACTTCGAGGAATACGCATTTGATCTTCCTCCGCTCCATGCCAGCCGTGCGGGACTCCCAAGGGCTTGGCTCTTGAGAGCCTCCGATTCTGACAACGAGTTTCTCATGGTCGAATCGCGTCGGAGAGCGGGTGCCACGGACGTCACCTTCATCACCGAATCTTCCGCCGATCTCCTGCATTGGCATCGTCACGGGCCGGGCGACATCCGGCTCCTGGAGATCTTCGTCCCATCGCTCGAAGGGGGGCTTCACGAGGGAAACGTGAAAATGATGCGGTCAACGAGGGAGGTGCCGGTTCAGTTCATTCGAACCCGGGCTGGCGTTCCGTAAGGCTTCGGCCTGGGCGGGGAGAAACGGATTCAGCAGGTGACGGGAGGGATCTCAGGATGTATAGGTCAATGTATATGGACCGCCTCGCTCTGACGCTCGCCGGGTCTCTCTGCCTTTCCTCCTCCTTGCTGCTTGCGGCGGATCCGGTTTTTTCCGGGCCGCAGCCAGGCGAGCCCGCTACGCCATTCAAGACCATCGCCATCGCGGGTGCTGGCACAGTTGGGGAAGCCCGGGATCTGGTCTCTCCTCCTTCAGTCAAGCCGCTCACGTTGGTGTTTGTTCACACGGTTGAACGATCGTTGATCCCGCTTCTCAGGGCGGTGGATCAGTATGCGTTCGAGAAGAAGGACAAGCTCGTAAGCGAGGTGGTGTTCCTTGCTCAGGATCGCTTGTCCGGAGAACAGAGAACCAAGGCCGCCTCGGGCTCTCTGAAACTCTATTCAAGCCTCAGCTTGTCGCCTGATGGCATCGAAGGGCCGGGGAACTACGGGCTCAATAAGGAATGCATGATGACCATCCTCGTCGTCACCAATGGGATCGTCGCCACCAACTTCGCCTTGGTGCAGCCAGGGATCGCGGACGGCCCGGGTGTGATCGGTGCGATGGCGCGAATCATTGGTGATGCCTCCCCGCCAGCAGCGACGGATTTGGTGGAACGTCAATCCGCGAGGTCAGGTGGCGGTCGAGCCCGGCGGGAATCGATGGCGGGAGGCGAATCCAACAAGCCCAAGGAGGCTTTCCCAGGTGCTGTTCCCACCGATGGCGAACTCAACAATCTGATTCGTCAAATCCTCCGCCCCACCAACGACGCTCCCACTGTGGATCTCCTGCTGAAGCAGATGGAAGCCAGGAGCAAGGTTAGCGAGGATCTGGCCAAGCAAGCTCGCGACGCCTGGGTGCGGGTTCTGCACTTCAACGATCGCTATGGGACGTCTTACGCTCGCGAGGCCGGAAAGGCCTTCCTCCAACGGTTGGACTCCAAGCCGATCAAGGCTCCGGATGCGAAATAACCGAGCCATTCTTTTCGCTGTCTCACTTTTGCTCGGGAGTTCCCTGGCTGTCAGGTCCACGGAAAGTAGGTTTTCCTTTCGCACCGATATTCTTCCCATCCTCACCCACGCCGGGTGCAACGCGGGGGCCTGCCACGGAGCGTTTGTAGGGCAGGGTGGGTTTCGTCTCAGCCTGTTGGGATATGACGCTGAAGAGGATCACCTCCGCATCACTCGTGAACTCCTCGGTCGGCGGGTCGATCTTGAGTCGCCGGATGAAAGTCTGATCCTCCGCAAAGCTTCCTTGCGCACCGAGCATGAAGGGGGAAGGCGGTTGCTGTTTTCCAGCGATGGGTATCGGCTCTTACGTGAATGGATTTCAAGAGGGGCACCCTTTGGCGACCCCCAACAGTCGGTGAAGGGTCTGTTTGTTGAACCTGAGGTCCTGGTGCTCTCGAGGGAAAGCCCACCCTCCTCGATCCGCGTCAAGGCACGGTTTTCTGATGATAGCGAAAGAGAAGTCACTCACCTTGCCTCATACCAGTCGAATGATGAAGCAGTCGCGATGGTGGACAAGGCGGGGAAGCTTCGGGCGCAAGGCTCCGGTGTTTCCAGTATCATGGTGCGATTTGGCGGGCATGCGACTGCCGTTCGCATCCTCGTTCCCTTCGCCTCCACCCCCGCTTCATCGTCGGAGGCGGCTTTCACACATCCCATCGATCAGCTCATGTCTGAGACGATGGCGCGCGTTCGAGCTCCCTTGACCGGGCTCGCATCCGACGGGGAATTCCTTCGTCGTGTTTATCTCGACCTTACGGGTTTGTTGCCAGCACCCCTTGTTGCACAGCGTTTCCTGTCTGCTCCGCCCGGCAGGGAGAAGCGCCAGGAAAAGATCGACCGTTTGCTGGAGAGCGAGGAGTTCAACGATCTCTGGGCGATGCGACTCGCAGATCAGTTCCTGGTCAGTGGCAAGGGAGGAGGTCCGGAAGCCCCTCGGATGTTCCATGCATGGCTGCGATCCCGGATCAAGGATCGAACGTCGTTTAACTCGCTGGTGAATCAACTGCTGACCGCGACCGGCAAACCCTCCGACAATCCTCCGGCACATTTTCTCTTCCTCGACAGCGACCCGCGCGATCTGTCCGAACACATCGGCAGAATATTCCTGAGCTCTCAAATCGCGTGCGCACGATGCCACGCGCATCCGACGGATCGATGGACCCAGGATGATTACCATCAGTTTGCGGCTTACTTCTCGAGGATCACAAAGGATGGGGGCTCGCTCGGAGATTCTGAGCGGGGGGAGGTGGATCACCCGAAGACGGGGAAGCCTGCGGAGCCCCGGCCGCTCGGTGAGGACCGTCAGGCTGGGGAGGTCGGCAGGGGGCGCCGGCAGGAACTCGCACAGTGGCTTGCTTCGCCTGCGAACCGACAGTTCGTTCATTCGTTCGTGAATCGAGTTTGGAAGCATCTCATGGGCCGGGGGCTTGTGGAGCCTGTGGATGATCTGAGGCCTTCCAACCCTGCCTCGCATCCCGCCCTCCTGAACGCGTTGGGAGAGTTGTGCGTGAGGGATGGAATGGACCTTCGGAAGCTGATTCGTGTGATCGTTACATCTGAAGCCTACCAACGTTCTTCTCGCGATTCGAATCAGGTCGCGGGAGTGGAGAGGATCCATGCGAAAGGCCAGGTCAAAGCTCTTTCGGCACAGGTTTTCGTGGACATGATTGCCCAGGTCACAGGGCAGCCGGATAACTTTCCCGGCCAACCCGAGGGAACCCGTGCTGTGCAGCTTGCCACTCCGCAGGTGGCATCAACGGCTCTGGATGCGCTGGGTCGATGTCGGCGGGAACAGTCATGCGAGGGGGGTGCTGGAGGAGGCGGCGGACTTGCACAGGCGCTTCATCTCATCAACGGCTCCACCATCAACGAGAAGCTCTCGCATGGGGTACGGGGGCTGGAGGCTCAGACCCCAATGGCGCTCCGCAGCAGCATCGAGGAATTATATCTGAGAACTCTGGTCCGGAAGCCTCTTGTCGAAGAACTGAATCATTGGACGTCACTTGTTGAGTCTGCTGACTCAAGAGTGGAGGGGCTGGAAGATTTGCTGTGGACCTTGCTGAACTCCCGTGAGTTTGGATTCAATCACTGACGAAATGAAAAACCTACGTGTCTCCGGCCTGGAACGGTGTGATGGCGTGAACCGCCGGGCCTTTCTTCACCTCGGGGTTCTGTCGGCCTTTGGACTGAGCCTGTCGGACGCGTTTCGGCTACGATCTCAGGCCAATCCCACCACCCGGAAAGCTTCCTCATGCATTCTGATCTGGTTGGATGGAGGGCCGAGTCACCTCGACATGTTCGACATGAAACCGGATGCGCCGCGGGAGATTCGCAGCCCGTTCTCATCGATATCGACGAAGGTTCCAGGAGTCAGGATTTGCGAACATCTGCCACGCATCGCCGGGGTCATGGACAAGGTGTCTTTGATCCGTTCCCTCACCCATGAGCTCGGCAATCATGACACCGGAGCCCGCTTCCTCCTGACGGGACATAGACCCAATCCCTCGATTGAGCATCCCAGTCTGGGCAGCTGGATTGCGCGCGGTGCGGGGACTGAGCGGGCGATGCCGCCCTACGTTGCGATTCCTAGCGATGCTGTGGGTGGATTGTCCGGTGCGGCGAAGCCTGGCTTTCTGCCTTCCGGTTGGTCGGCCTTCAACACAGGCCAAGACCCTGGCCGCATCACGGACCTGCATCCTCCCGTCGGGATTACCCTGAAGCGGGGAGAACGCCGGATGGAGATGCTCCAAAAGATGGACTCGTTTAACCGCTCCCTGGAGCAGAGCACGGCGAGGTTTGGCCGCGATGCATTCTACGACCAGGCGGCACGCCTGCTGGCATCGAAGGATGCCCGGGCTGCATTCGATCTCGATGCGGAGAAGCCTCAAACGGTTCAACGATATGGGCAGAGCCGGATTGGCAAGGGGTGTCTTCTCGCACGGCGTTTGGTGGAGGCTGGCTCGCGATTCGTCACTGTGGTCGATGTGGGCTGGGATACTCACCAGAATATTGCCCGCGAACTGCCTGACTCCCGGTTTCCGGGCAGTGGCAAGCTTCCAGCATTGGATCGAGCCTGCGCGGGGCTGATCACCGATCTGGCGGAGCGGGGACTGCTGGAATCCACCCTGGTGGTTTTGATGGGTGAATTTGGTCGGACACCCAAACTGAACGCTTTGGGTGGACGGGATCACTGGCCCCGTGCCGGGACGGTGCTGTTGGCTGGAGGTGGTGTGCAAGGGGGGAGAGTGATCGGTGCTACGAACTCCTTCGGGGAGACTCCGGTGGAACGCCCTGTCAGTCCCGAAGATTTGTCCTGCACGCTTCTGACGCTCCTCGGCATATCGCCTCAAGAGGAAGTCATTACTCCCTCGGGCCGACCTGTGAAGATCCAGGCCGTGGGCAACTTCATTTCCGAACTCACCTGATGCTCCCGAGTGTTGCGCATCCTTCCTTGGCTCGATGCCAGGGTCCGCCCTACGCACGGTGGTTTGCAGCGTGTGCCATGTTCTGTTTCCTTGTTTTCTCAGGAGCAGCTGATTCTCCACCGCGAAGCCCCATCTCGGCGCTCGCGTTTGCTCCGGATAACAAGTCTTTGCTGGCAGCATCAGGCTCACGGCTGATGCATCGTGCCGTTCCAGATTTCGCCTCGCTAGGTGACCTGTCTCCCGGTTTGAAACGATGCTCCTGCGTGGCGTTTCATCCAGCAGGGCGATGGTTGGCAGTCGGTGGCGGGACGCCCGGATCGACAGGAGCCGTTGCCATCCTGGAGTGGCCATCGGGGAAGCGTGTCGCGTCGCTCGGCGGATTTGACGACATCGTGATGGCAGCGATGTTTGATCCTTCCGGGGGTGTGATGGTTGTGACCTCAGCCGATGGATCTGCCCGGTTGTGGGCGGTGGATGTCGCCGCGAAACCGGCGGAAGGTTTCATCGACCTCAGAGGCCATACTGGACCTGTGTTGGCAGCGGCTTTTTCGCCAGGGGGCGATCGGCTTGTGACCGCCGGTGAGGACAGGTCCTTGAGGGTATGGGGCACCAAGGATGGGAAGCTGGAGCGAATCCTGAGCCATCACACCGACCGGGTGAACACCCTGGTGACGCTCTCCACGCCGCAGGGGGGCAGTGGGCCTTCGGTGCCCTGGATGTGCGCGAGTGGGGCGGACGATCGGACGGTGAGGATATGGCAGCCTTCGATCGGGAGGATGGTGCGGATCATTCGGCGGCACGAGGGCAGTGTACTGAGCCTGGGCGCCAGTTCTGGCGTGGAAGGTTTGTATTCGGGCAGCACTGAGGGCGTGGTCCGCAAACTCTCACCCGCGAGCGATGTCGTGTCGGGGGAATGGCAGGAGAGCAAAGACTGGATTCAGGCGGTGCGCATCAGTTCGGATGGGCGTTGGTTGGCGACGGGCGACGCTGCGGGACAGATCCGCCTGCGTGAGCTGCCTCGTTGAGCAGAGGAGGACGGAGCAGGTGCGATGCGCCTCCTGGGAGCGCTGGCATCCCGCCGGCCTTTGAGATACGCGTGGCCTGATACCGACGCGTCTCTCCCCCTTCCCGTCCCCTCCTAATCGAACAACCAAGAACCAGGAACCAAGACCCGGAACCAGGAACCAACAAAGACGAGAGGCCGATTACGATTACGAGGAGTGGAAGACGCAGGGAGAGGGACGTCAGTCGAAAAAGTGCGATGCACCTGAGCCGTGATATCTCTCCGACAATTTCTTGGCGACGGCATGATTCGTGGGCAGGGTTCCTGCCTTCTGCATGGTTACGAACGCTGCAGCCTATCAGTTTGCCGCCCTGTCCGACTTGAAACCGCTCCGAGCGCGTCTTCTCGGGCTCTCCAAGCAGCTCGGGCTGAAGGGAACCATCCTGCTCAGTCTGGAGGGCGTCAATTTGTTCGTCGCTGGGGAAGCGGCAGCGGTCACCACCTTGCTCGACACCCTTCGCGCGATCCCCGGTCTCCAGAACCTGACTGCCAAGCTGAGCCTCAGCGATGGCCAGCCTTTCACACGGATGCTCGTCAGGATCAAGAAGGAGATCATCGCGTTTGGAGTCCCGGACATCGATCCCGTCAACGCCCCGGCACCGCGGATCACCCCGGCCCAGCTCAAGGAGTGGCTGGATGAGGGACGGCCCATGGTCCTTTTGGATACACGGAACGATTATGAGGTCAGGTTGGGGACTTTTAAGAATGCCCAGGTGCTGCCTCTTCATCACTTCAGGGACTTTCCTGCCGTCGTCAGTGAACTCCCTGAGGCGATGAAGGAGCGAACCGTTGTGACTTTCTGCACCGGCGGGATCCGGTGCGAAAAGGCAGTACCTTATCTGCAATCCAAGGGATACAAGAATGTGTTCCAGCTCGACGGCGGCATTCTCAAGTATTTCGAGGACTGCGGAAACGCCCATTATGAAGGGGAGTGTTTTGTGTTCGATCATCGCGTGGGCGTTGATCCCGCACTGAGGGAGACAGCCTCAACGCAATGCTTCCGATGCAAGACGCCGCTCACTGAACTCGAACAGGCGGACCCACGGTATGTGCCGGGAGAGTCCTGCCCAACCTGCCATCAGTCAGATGACGAAAGAACCCGGGGCTGCACGGAAGCCAGGAACCGGGCGATGGAAGCGGTCGTCCGAGTGCTCCCCGGCAGCCTGCCCCAGGATAACTTTCGTCCTCTCTGCGTTCCCAATCGATGTGCGGGGATGAGCGCCATCGATTTCCTGATGACCATCCTTCCCCACTCCGGACGTGGGGCATGGGAAACCCTGTTCGGTCAGGGTCTGATACTCGATGACCGACACGCTGCCATCCGCGCGGATACCCTCGTCAAGGATGGCCAACGCCTGCTTCATCGCATCCCCGCCGAAGTTGAGCCCGAAGTGTCTCGCGATGTGCGCGTCTTACACGAGGACGATGCTGTGATCGTGGTGAGCAAGCCGGCATCTCTACCCGTGCATTCAGGAGGGAGATACCATCGGAATACCCTGCAGCATTGGATGGAGGAGGTGTTCCATCCCTGGAGACCCCGCGCCGTGCATCGGCTGGACGCGAATACATCGGGGCTCATGGTTTTTGCCAAGACCCGGCAGCACGCTTCCCGGCTTCAACCCCAATTCGCGCAGGGCACGGTGGAGAAAACTTATCGGGCGCGAATCCAGGGGCATCCCAAGCAGGATCGGTTCCGATGTGATCTTCCGATAGGTCAGGAGCCTCGAGACCTGGGACTCCGGGATATCGATTTGAGCGACGGACTGGCTGCATCGACTGAGTTCGAGGTGGTGGATCGTGAAGCGGGAGGGACGAGCCTGCTGACGGTGCGTCCGCTGACCGGACGGACGAATCAGATTCGATTACATTGTTGGGCGTTGGGACATCCGATCGTCGGAGATCCCTCGTACCTGCCCGATGGGAAGTTCGGGGAGGTTCAGACCTTGCTTCCTTCAGATCCCCCCATGCATCTGCACGCCTGGAAACTGGCCTTTGTTCATCCGGGAACTCGATCCAAGGTTTGTTTTGAAGCGCCTTTGCCTGCCTGGGCTTCGATTCCGGGCGGCAGCGTGCCGACAACGGCATGAAGGATTTCTTGAGGCGAGTCCCAGGACTCTTGCTGCGGCTCGAAGCCTCCCTAGCCCCCCAGGAAGTCCGTCAGGTCTTGGAGTGCGCCTGTCCCCTGGCGCTTTGACCGCAGGCACACGAGAGACAGCAGCCGAAACCTAATCCTCTGGCACAGCACGCCATGGGAAAGCGGTAGAGGGCTACCGCACTCCATGACGCTTCGCGAATCCCTAGCCCTCCCTAGCCCGGCTTAGGCCTTTTCTTCGTCGGAGGTCTTGGAAGCGGCACTCTCAATTCGAGCGATCAGTTCCTCTCGCTGAGTGGGAGCGCTGCCTGCGTCCGTGCCCGCGTGGTCGTGATTGCCGTTTCGCTGGAAGACGGACTTGGAGCCCGACAGTTCCCGGTTCACCGCGGCTTTTGCCTCGGCAAGGTGGCCTTTGCCAATCGAGTGTCCGTTGAAGGCTTTGACATCCATGCCACGTGGATAAGACGCGGGTTTGGCACCGAAGTTGTAGGCGAAGTTCTTCCAGTTGTCCCCGCGTTGATAGTTGGTACCCAACGCTCCGCTGGGATCGTATCCGCAATGCACCATGCAGTTCTCGCATCGTGGATCCCGGGCGACTCCATCAACAACGCCGTACTTCTCCCAATTCACCTTCGTCAACATCTCCGCGTAGGTCGGATAGTGACCGTCGGTCATGAGGTAGCAGGGGGCTTTCCATCCCCGCACGTTGTAGGTGGGGATCGCCCAGGCGGTGCAGGTCAGCTCTCTCTTTCCAGCAAGAAACTCCTGATAGACCGGGGTTCCGAAAATCGTGAACATCTTGCCCCACTTCTCGATGTCCTTGAACTTCTCCCGCGTCATCTTGCGCGTGAGAAAGAATTCGGTCGGATCCTTGCCCAGCCGCTTGACCATGTCCTTCTTGGCTGCGTCGTAGTCGTAGCCAGGCGAGATCGTATGGCCATCCACACCCAACCAGCTGAGATATTTGAACATCTCCTCCAGCTCGGTCACATCCGTCTCCTTGTACACCGTGGTGTTGGTGGCCGTTTGGTAGCCCAGAATCTTGGCCATCCGGATCGCCGCAACGCATTCCTTGAAGACGCCCTCGCGTTCCACGATGAGATCGTGGGTGTACTCCAGGCCGTCCACGTGGACGTTCCAATACATCCATTGGCTGGGAGCGATGACCGGCTTTTGACGCGCGCTTGCGTCGGCTGACCGGACGGACTGCGCGTCCTTTTCGCTGACGAGCTGCTCCGCGACGAGCCTTTGGAGCTTCGTCTCCATGGCGGCGTCGTAGTGGGCCGTCATGTAGGCGATCATCTTTTTGCGCATGAACACGCCATTGGTGCAGATGTAGATGATGCGGCCCTGCTCGCGCAGTCCACACACGAGCTCCTCAATCTTCGGGTAAATCAACGGCTCCCCGCCACAGATGGACACCATGGGCGCATTGCATTCCGCGGCGGCTGCCAGGCATTGCTCCAGCGGCACCATGTCCTTGAGGCTGGTGGAGTATTCCCGGATACGACCGCAGCCGGTGCATGTGAGGTTGCACGTGTGAAGGGGCTCGAGCTGGAGCACCATTGCGAACTTGGGGGTTCGCTTCACTTTGTGGGTAACGATGTGCCTGGCGATTTTGACCGTCAGAGCCAATGGAAAGCGCATAGTGGCTTATGTCCTTAATGGGCGGCTAGAAAACCGGAAGAAACCGGCGTCAGATCTGAACCTTGCACAGGCGGAGCTTGAGATTCCTTCTGCCCCAGTCCTGGAAGCAGGAACGTGGCTGGAGAAACACTCGGCGTGGCATGAATGCCACTGCACCCGGACAAAACCAGGGCCAGCGCGCAAAGTGATGCCAGGCAGATTGCCTGTTTGATTCGATTCACCGAGGGACTATAGATGTGACTCATGACATGGCAACACCGAACTCCCCACCCCGGTTGTGGTGGCAGCCGACCCCTCCTCACCCCTCGATCGCCACGTTTCAAGGGTGTGATCATCCGCATCTGTGCCGTATTGACGCTGTTCCTGCTGCTCATGGCGTCGGCGGACGGCTCTGACGTTGAGCGAGCGAGTGATCGGGTGTTGGCCGCGCGGGAGGTGGTGGGTCATTCTCCCACCAACGCCGAGGCAGCTTGGAGGCTTGCCGAGGCCATTTATCGGAGGGGTGATTTCGCCACCGACCGGTCTGATCGGGAATCATGGGCACAGCAGGGCCTGCAGGCGGCAAGAAATGCTCTGGGACTGGACACCAACTCTGCGCCTGCCCACTTCTTTCTCAGCATGAACCTCGGCCTCCTGGCGCAGGCCCGGCGGATGAGTGCTCTGGGTTTGCTTCCTGAGATGGAAAAGCACCTGCTTCGGTCGATCGAGCTCGAAAAATCATTCCGCGCGGCGATTGCCGAGCGATCTCTGGGCATGCTGTACCGGGATGCCCCCGGCTGGCCGCTGAGTCTCGGGAGCCGATCCAAGGCGAGAACCTTCCTTGAAAGGGCGGTCCAGACGGCCCCGGATTACCCCGAGAACCTGCTCACCCTCATGGAGAGCGAGATTCGTTGGGGGGATAGGAAACAGGCCGCATCCCGGAGCAAGGCAATGGAGGAGATGCTCAAGCGAGCCGCCCAGGGGTTGCATGAGGCGGAATGGAAAAGCAGCTGGGCGGACTGGAATCCACGAGCCGAGAGAATCCGCAAAGCCTTGGCGCCAAACCCAAAAACGACCCCTCGTTAAAACAGCCTGGACCCGGACCATCCCGGGTCTGCCACGTTCGGGTCCGTGACCCGGATTGCTCTCGTGCCTCCGAAACGGCCCATCTGTGAAAACCTTTGGCAAGGATTGCCCCAATGGGAATAGTTGCACGTATGTCAGACTTGGAAGCGGATCTTTTGAAGACGTTGCTGGAACTGGAGGGCGCGGTCGCCTCCATGCGCACTGCATCACCCAAACCGGATCTGATGCCGATCTTCCATCGATTGGATTCACTCACTGCGAATCTTCCCAAGGGAACGCCGCCCGAGCTCCTGCATTACCTCCACAAGAAGAGTTATCAAAAGGCGCGGCTCTATCTCCAGGGCCGTGACTCAGAGAACCAGGCGGGCAATTGCGGGCACGTATAACCCTTCACAACAACCCTCGACGCCGCGGATTCTTCAATGCTGAACGACACCATTGCTGCCATCGCGACTCCACTGGGTGAGGGTGGACTCGCAGTCATCCGGATCTCCGGCCGGACCGCAATTCAGGTGGCCGACGCATGCTTTCGAAAGCCCTCCAGCCACTTTAAGTCCCTCTCCGAGGTCGCAAGCCACACACTGCATTACGGACACGTTCGCCACGGGGGCAGGGTTGTGGACGAGGCGATGGCGGCAGTTTTTCGTGCTCCCCGGAGCTTCACTCGCGAGGACGTCGTCGAGCTTTCCTGCCACGGCGGGATCACCGCTGCGAAATCGACGCTTGAAGCGGTCCTCGCCTCCGGAGCCCGGCTCGCCGAACCGGGGGAGTTTACCCGGCGCGCTTTTCTCAATGGTCGCATCGACCTCGCCCAGGCGGAGGCCGTCGCTGATGCCATCCATGCGCGTACTTCCATGGCCCTTGCGGCCGCTCAGGAACAGTTGTCCGGACGCCTTTCGCGCAGGAGTGAAGCGATCAGGGAATCGCTGGTCTCCACCCTTGCCCACGTCGAGGCGCATATCGATTTCCCTGACGAAGACATCAGTCCTGACACCCGTGATCAACTGATCCGCCGGCTGCGGGACGCTGCGGGTCAGATCGCAGACCTGCTGGCGACAGCCGATGATGGTCAGGTGCTGCGTCGGGGGATCCGTGCCGCCATCGTCGGCAAACCGAATGCGGGTAAATCCTCCCTCCTCAACCAGCTGCTTGGCCGCGACCGAGCCATCGTTTCTCCACAGGCAGGAACAACCCGCGACACCATCGAGGAGACTGCGAATGTGCGGGGTATCCCGATCGTGTTCGTGGA
>VHDG01000011.1 GCA_016871475.1 Verrucomicrobiota bacterium | reverse complement strand
TGGCCCGGCTTCCACAGGCCTTTGTTGGTTTGAATGACATGTTCTTCAACCAAGCAGAGGGCGCCGAGCGAACATTCCATCCTTTCTATCTCGTCGCGCTGATTCTGCTGCTTCTCGCTGTGGTGGCGGGAGTGATCGCCGTGACACAGGCGCAGCGGAAAGTGCCGGTGCATTACGCCCAGCGGGCCGTGGGTAAGAAGATTGTTTCCGGCGGAACCAGCTATCTGCCACTCAAAGTGAACTATGCAGGCGTGATGCCGATCATCTTCGCCCAGGCGCTTCTGATGTTTCCCGAGAAGATCCTCCTGTTCGCCGGCAACACCCTTGGATTGCCCCTACTCAGTCAGATGGCCAGCCATCTGGGAGAAGGCAAGGTCCTCTATATCGTCCTGTTCGGCCTGATGATCCTGTTCTTCTCGTTCTTCTGGGTTTCCACTCAGTTCAACGAGCTCCAGATCGCCGATGACTTGAAGAAGCACGGCGGTTACATCCCCGGGGTGAGGCCTGGGCAGGCGACCAGCCAGTTCCTGCACCATGCGATGAGCCGCATCACTTTCGCGGGCGCGCTGTTCCTCACGCTCATTGCGATCGTCCCGATCATCCTCAACCGCGAGATGCAGATCCCATTTCAGGTCGCCACCTACTTTGGTGGAACAAGCTTGTTGATTATTGTCGGAGTGATGTTGGACACCTTGCGTCAAATGGAATCTCAACTGCAGATGCGTCATTACGACGGTTTTCTGAAGAAAGGTCGTTTGCGTGGTCGTCGGGATTGATCACGACAAGCGGGCTATGACCTGCTGACGCCATGATCAGCCTGAAAAACGAGCGGGAAATCGCGGCGATGCGGGAAGCGGGACGGGTTGCACGGTTGGTGTTGGACGAAGTCGGTTCGTTTGTTCAGCCAGGGATGACGACGCTCGACATCGATCAGTTTGCGGCGGAGCGGATTCGCAAGCAGGGGGCCAGGAGTGCTTTCCTCGGCTACCGTCGCTACCCATGTAACATCTGCATATCGGTGAACGATGAAGTTGTGCACGGCCTAGCAGGCAAGCGCCGGATCCTGTTTGGCGACATTGTCAGCCTGGATGTGGGTGTTTATGTGAACGGTTTTGTTGGTGATACGGCCAAGACGGTTGCAGCCGGGGGTTGCAGCCTTGAAGCCCAGCGGTTGATGGATGTGACGGAGCGATCCTTGCACGAGGGGATTGCGCAAGCGAAGGCCGGGAACCGGGTTTCGGACATATCCAGAGCCGTTCAAGAATGTGTCGAGTCGTGCGGGTTTAGTGTGGTGAGAGAGTTTGTCGGACACGGGGTGGGGCGGTCTGTTCACGAAGAGCCGCAGGTGCCCAACTATGTGGATGGCAAGCCGTCACCGAAGCTAAGATCCGGTATGACCATCGCCATCGAGCCGATGGTCAACGCGGGTCGGCCTCAGGTAGAGATGCTAAATGACGGCTGGACAGTGGTTACCAAAGATGGTGGACTGTCCGCCCATTTTGAGCACACGGTCCTGATCACCAGCTCAGGAGCTGAGATTTTGACATGCCGGGCCTAGACTGTTACCGGGTGGAAGCGAAGATCCTGGAGCAGTTGGGACCGCGGCTTTTTCGGCTTGTGTTGCCGAATGGGCATGAGTTTTTGGCGTATGCGCCACAAAGGTTGCAGGGCGATTTGGCTGCCTTGCGACCGGGCGGAATGGCGTGGGTAGAGTTGAACTCGTTTGATTTGTCGCATGCCCGTTTGGTGGATGCGTCTCAGCAGAACTGAATTTATGAAAGTCAGAGCATCGGTTAAGAAGCTTTGTGAGAATTGCAAAATCGTGAAGCGTCGCGGAGTGATTCGAGTGATTTGCTCCAACGCGCGGCACAAGCAACGGCAGGGTTGATTTGATTTATGGCACGCATTATTGGCGTTGAGATTCCTGGTGAGAAGCGCATCGATATCGCTCTCCGCTACATCTACGGCATTGGCCCCGTCAACGCGCGGGAGATATTGGAACATGCAAACATTGATGGGAGCGTTCGGGCCAAGGACCTGACCGAGGCGCAGCTCTCCCAGATTGTTCACGTGATTCAGGAACGGAAGTATGTCATCGAGGGCGATCTCCGTCGCGAGCTTGGTTTGAACCTCAAGCGTCTGCAGGGCATCAAGTGCTACCGTGGCATCCGGCATCTGCGATCCTTGCCAGTCCGTGGCCAGCGAACCCAGACAAACGCGCGCACCCGCAAGGGCCCCCGCAAGACGGTGGGTGTGCAGCGCAATCCCAACGCCAAGACAGGCATTCATTAAACTCGAGATAACTTTATGGCTGACGAAACAAAGCCCGCACCCTCTGCCGCCGACAAACCGGCGGAAGCCAAACCTGCAAAGGCCAAGAAAGCCGCCGCAGCTCCAGCCGACAAGGCTCCCGAAGCTCCAAAGCCTGCTGAGGGTCTTGTCGCCGGCGCAGCCCCGACTGCCGCGGAACTGCTCGGTGATGATTCCGCTGGGAAGAAGATCATCAAGGCGAAGGGTTCGAAGAACATCGCCGTTGGAGTCGCCAACATCCGCGCCACCTTCAACAACACCCTGGTCTCCATCACGGACATGCAAGGGAACATCATCGGATGGTCTTCAGCTGGCCGGGTTGGTTTCAAGGGCAGCCGTAAGAGCACGGCCTTTGCCGCTCAGCAGGTGGCCCAGGATGCCGCTCGTCAGGCGATGGCTCACGGCTTGCGCGAAGTAGAGGTTCGTGTCAAAGGCCCTGGCTCAGGGCGTGAATCCGCCATCCGCGCCCTGCAGGCAATCGGGCTGGAGATTTCACTGATCAAGGACACCACACCGGTGCCCCACAACGGATGTCGCCCCCGGAAGAAGCGTCGCGTATAGCCCTCAATTTAACCAACACACCCGACCGATCACATGGCTCGTTATACTGGTCCCCGCGTTCGAATCAGCCGTCGTTTTGGCGTACCCATCTTCGGCCCCACAAAATACCTCGAGCGCCGCAATTATGGTCCCGGCGTTCATGGCCCCAAGTCCCGCCGCAAGCACACTGAATATGGCTTGGGGCTGATCGAGAAGCAGAAGCTCCGTTACTACTACGGGCTCCTTGAGCGTCAGTTTCGAAATGTCTATGAGCAGGCATTGCGTCGCCGTGGTGTCACGGGCGAACAAATGCTGCAAATCCTCGAGACCCGTCTTGATAACGTGGTTTATCACCTGGGATTTGGGCTCACCCGCCCTGCCGCACGTCAGCTCGTGGCTCATGGTCATGTGAAGGTCAACGGCCGAAAAGTGGATGTGCCTTCCTTTGCCCTCAAGGTGAACGACGTCATTGAAGTCAAGGACAAGACCGTGTCCCGTCAACTTGCTTCGAAGAATCTTGAGTCCTCCACCAGCCGCACGGTTCCGGATTGGCTGAGCTTGAGCAAGGATTCGTTCAAAGGGGTGGTCATGCGAGTTCCCTCGCGTGATGACATCAACCCCATCGCCAACGAGCAGGCCGTCGTCGAGTTTTATTCCCGATAGTAAACAGCGAAAACGCCCTCGAGTGAGGGCGCTTTGCAATTATACGGGCTGCTTGCTCCCGAGGGGAATACGGGGGAAGGCAGCCAGATTAAAATTGCCGAAATAGAAGCCTATGCCAGTACGTCTTGGAAGATTCGAAATGCCGAAGCGGTTGACGAAGGATGACGCAACCGCAAATGAAACCTACGCGAAGTTCGTGGCTGAGCCCTTTGAGACCGGTTACGGACACACGATAGGAAACTCCCTGCGACGCGTCCTCCTTTCCTCCCTGGAAGGGGCATCCATTACATCGCTCAAAATCAACGGTGCAATGCATGAATTCACCACTGTTGACGGTGTTGTAGAGGACGTCACCGACATTGTTCTCAGCTTGAAGAAGGTGCTCTTCAAGGCCCACACACGTGAGCCTCAAACGCTCCTGCTCTCGGTGAACAAGGAAGGTGCTGTTACCGCTGGAGACATTCAGACCAACCAGAACATCGAGGTGGTCAATCCGAAGCAGCACATCTGCACTCTCGATAAGAAGAAGAAGTTTGAGATGGAGCTGGAGGTCAAGATCGGTCGTGGCTTTTGCCCCGGAGACGAGAACAAGAAGGTCGATCAGCCGATCGGAGTGATTGCCATCGACTCCCTCTTCTCCCCCGTAACACGTGTCCGTTACTCCGTTGAGAACGCGCGTGTCGGACAGCGCACCGACTATGACAAGCTGATCCTCGAAGTCTGGACCGACGGTCGCATGACTCCCGATGACGCGCTGACCCAGGCATCTGCCATCTTGCAGCATCATCTCGACGTTTTTGTCGGCTACGACAAGAACGCCATCGAGTTTGAGGAATTGCCTGACAAGCAGGACGACGACAAGGCGAAGATGCGCAAGCTGCTCAACATGAGCGTCAACGAGATCGAGCTGAGCGTTCGCGCAGCCAACTGCCTGAACAACGCCAACATCACAACCGTGGGTCAGTTGGCTCAGAAATCGGAGTCGGAGATGTTGAAGTATCGCAACTTTGGTAAGAAGTCCCTCAATGAGATCAAAGAGAAACTCGCCAGCCTCGGATTGAGCCTGGGTATGAAGTTCGAAGGCGAGCTTCTGGAGGCTCCGAAGGACGACACTCGGATCGTGACCGAATAGATAGAGAGAAGCTGTTATGCGCCACCTTAAGAAGACGGCCAAGTTGGGCCGCACATCGGAGCATCGCAATGCGATGCTAGCCAACATGGTTTGCAGCCTGATCAAGGCCAAGCGAGTCAAGACAACCCTTGCCAAGGCCAAAGCGGTCCGTCCGGTGGCTGAGAAGATTCTCACTCTTGGGAAGACTGGAACCGTTCATGCCCGTCGTCTGGCGGCTGCACGGCTTCACTCCCAGGGTCGGAGCCTCTTCGGCAGCAAGGCTGAGCGTCTCAAGTGGCGAAAGGAGGAGGACGTTGTCCGAATCCTGTTCGAGGATCTGGCTCCTCTTTTCAAAGATCGAAAGGGTGGCTACACCCGGATCATCCGCTTGGGTCAACGACAAGGTGACGCTGCCGAGATGGCGATTATCGAGTGGGTGGAACGTCCTTTGGACGTTGAGCCAGCCAAAGCTGAGGCTGCACCCGCAGCAGCAGCTGCAACGACTTAAGCCTGGTCCCACACCGGTTCTTTACAAAAGCCCGCCGATCTCGGCGGGCTTTTTTTACATTGCCATCTGGAGAGACGCGCTGGTCTTGGTCTGAGGGTTTACGACCGGGAGGGGGCATGCGCTTTGTTCCCAACCGCTCTCCGCGTCCGAACCCGCTTCCTGCTCAGCACCTCTTTGCCGGGGACAGGGAGAATCGTGAGGCTCCCTGGGCGTGAGTGAGCGCAACCGCGAGCGCATCAGCCGCGTCCGCATCCGGCAGATCGGGCATTTTTAGCATTCGTTGGACCATCTTGGCGACCGCGAGCTTTTGCGCAGCGCCATATCCGACGATTGCCTGTTTGACTCTTCTTGGGGCGTGCTCATAAACATCAAGCCCGGCCTCAGCCACGGCAGCCAGCGCCGCCCCTCGTGCCTCCCCCATGATCAAAGCCGTCTTGAGGTTTTGGGCGAAGAACAAGCCTTCAACCGCGCACACCGTAGGGCGATGCTCTTTGATCACATCACGGAGGGTCTGAAAAATCTGGAGCAGACAGCGTGAGTGCTCCCATGCTGAGGGGCATGAAACCCGTCCATGTGCGAGCGCCACAGGATGTGGCTTCTCGAATCGAACGATCCCGTAACCCGTGCCTCGCATCGAGGGATCGATTCCCAGGATGACGGAATGACGCTCTTGCCGACTCTCTGAGTTGGAGGATCCATCAGGCTTGTCGCCGGTCCTGGAGGGCTTGCCCGAGGAGAGGCGACTCTTCAGAGCTTCGAACTGTTTGACCGAAATACCCACGGGCGGACCGTGGCAGAGGCAACCGGGCGACAGAAGCTCAAAATCGACTTCCTTCTCGACAACCTTGCGTGTTGCACCAGTCTGATCCCATGACGTCCATTCTCTACCTCATGCTGGGGATTCTCCTGGGTGGCATCATTGGATGGCTGGCAGCCACTCGTCGCGCCGCAGTGGATCCGGAGCAACGAAGGCTCGAGGAAGAGCTTCGTAATCAGGCAGCGGCGGCACGTCAGGAAGCTGAACGAGAGCGCCAATCCATCGCCTCCCGGGATCTCGAACTTCAAACGCTCCGTGAAGGTGCCGCCTCCAGCCGCGCAGATGCCGCTGCACTGAGGAGTCAACTGGACGACCTGCGAGCTCGTCATCAAGCCGACCTTGTTTATCTGAGGACATCACAAGAGAAGTCCATCGCCGAGCTTCGCGAGACTTTCAAGGCGCTCAGCGCCGATGCGTTGATCCAAGCCCAGCCGCGGTTCCTGGAGCTGGCGGGGGAAACCCTGGTCAAATTCGGTGAGACTGCGAAGGGTGATCTCTCTCAGCGTCAGCAATCCATTGCGGCTCTGGTGAAGCCGTTGGAGGAACAGCTGCGGCTCTATCAGGAACGGCTACAGAAAGCCGAGACCGCTCAATCTGGGGCACTAGGCGAGTTGCGACGTCAACTCGAGGTTCTTGCACAGAACAGTCAGGCGCTGTCCTCCGAAACCCTGGAGCTGCGTCAGGTGTTGCGGTCCAACCATGCTCGTGGACGCTGGGGCGAGGAAACGCTGAGGCGTGTCGTTGAGGCGAGCGGATTGAGCAGCCATTGCGATTTCACGGAGCAGACCCAGATGGACGATAGCAAACCGGATCTGCTGATTCATTTGCCTGGGGGCCGAGTGATCATTGTTGATGCCAAGGTCCCCGATCTCGACCTGGTGGCCCAGTCTGAGCAGGCCGGGGGCGAGCACCGGGCAAGAGGTTTCGCCGAGCATGCGGCCAAGCTCAAACAGACTGTCAAAAGCCTGTCGGATCGAGACTATCCAGCACGTTTTCCAGCCGCCCTGGACTTTGTGGTGCTCTTCCTCCCCGCGGAATCACTCTTCAGCGCCGCGCTGGAGGGTGATCGGGATTTGATGATCTGGTCACAATCCAAGCGCATCCTTCTCGCAACACCAACCTCCCTCATGGCGATTCTGAGGTCAGTGAGTTTGAGTTGGCAGCAATTCGATCAAACGCAGAACGCCAGGCAGATAGCCCTGGCTGCACAGGAGCTTCACGGACGTGTCTGCAAGTTCCTGGAACACTTCGAGAGAGTCCGGGACGGGCTTGAAAAAGCGACCAACGCCTACAACAGCGCAGTGGGCAGCTACGAGCGGCTGGTTCGTCCGAGTGCGGAGCGGATCAAGGATCTAGGCGCGGGCGTTGAGGGCAAGGAGCCTCCCGTGATCAATCCTCTGGAAGTTCCGCTTCGATCCGCACCTCTTGCGGCGCTTCCCCCCTCCGACCCGTCTGCAAGCCCCGCACCCGCCTCCAACGCTGGCGAACCTGAGAAAGGAGCTTCTTCCAGTCTCTCCGTTTAGCCCCCATCGGGCTTGGGCTGGGTGGTCTCGCTAACGTCGGATCCATCCGCCACCCAGGACGAGGTCGTCCTGGTAGAATACACACGCCTGACCGGGCGTGATCGCACGCTGAGCTTCGTGCAGACGGATGCGAGCGGAGCCATCCGGTCTGGGATGAATGGTCGCCATCGCTCCGGTGTGGTTATAGCGAATCTTCACCATGGCCTCGACTGACTCCGGTGGCTTCTCGAACGGTATCCAGTTGCAACGTTCCACCTCGAACTCGCTTCGCTCCAACAATGAGTCGCCCCCAACGATGACACGATTGTTGGCGGCATCGAGTTCGATGACGTAGAGCGGGGTTGGATGCGAGATCCCCAGGCCTTTGCGCTGTCCGATGGTATAGAACTCGATTCCATCATGTTCTCCCAGCTTGTGGCCGTGCACATCGACGATGTCGCCCCGGTGTTTGCTGGCGAGGTTGGCCTGCTGCAGGAAGCGTCCGTAGTCTTTGTCCGGGACGAAGCAGATCTCCATGCTCTCCTCCTTGTCGGCGGTCTTGAGCTGGCATTCGCGGGCGACATCGCGTGTTTCGTTCTTGGTGTGGTCCCCGAGAGGGAAGAGCACGCAGCGAAGCTGCTCCTGCTTGAGGCTGAAGAGAAAATAGCTTTGGTCCTTGCGCAGATCCTTGCCTCGTTTGAGGAGGTGTCTTCCCGTGGTGGGATCCTGTTCAGTTCTGGCGTAGTGGCCGGTGGCTACGATTTCCGCGCCGAGTTTTCGTGCCCGAGTGAGGAGGGTTCCGAACTTGAGACGCTCGTTGCACATCACGCAGGGGTTTGGGGTGCGGCCGGCTTTGTATTCTTCGGCGAAGTAACCGATCACCTGCTTCTGGAAGTCCTCTGCTTCATCGATGAGGTAGTAGGGGATTCCGAGCCTGCCTGCGACTGATCGGGCATCGGTGACGGCCTGGGGGCCGCAGCATTTATCCTCGGCCCTGGACACACAGTCCTGGGGCCAGAGTTTGAGGGTGATGCCCACGACATCGTAGCCCTGGTTGATGAGGAGAGCCGCAGCCGCAGAGGAATCAACGCCCCCGCTCATTCCGAGGACGACGCGTTGTTTGGATGTTACCGGATCAGATGGCATGCAAAATTCTGACGCGGAGAATGGCAAAAATTCCTGGATTAAGGAAATGCGAATTGGAGTTGCATTTTTAGCCGGGGAGGGAGTTTTATAACCCCCATCGGTCCGGGGCGTAGCGTAGGTTGGCTAGCGCGCTTGTTTCGGGTACAAGAGGTCGTGAGTTCAAATCTCACCGCCCCGACCATTTTCCTGACCCTTCAAACGCGGGAACAACCCCAGATGCACACCATGGGCATCCTCTGTTCAACTCAGCGAAGCCTACGGCCAGCCCACAACAGCCGCACTAATCCCAACGAACTCTGGAGCAGATCAAGCGGAAGTTGCCCGGGTCCGTCGAGAACCAGAAACCAGATCCAAGTGACAACCTACGGAGAATCCAAGGGCCACGAGCGAGGGCAGGTTGACGCTCATGGCAGCGTTGGACTCTGAAAGATTGTCTGTCCATCAACCTTGATCTCCACCCGCCTCATATAGACCTGGAGAGCCTTCAGGTCAGGCTCGATCCCAAGCCCGGGTCCTTCAGGGATTTCCACCTGCCCTTCTCTAACCTCCATCTTGGTTTGTGTGAAATCGCGACCCAGTGGCGAAGGGGCGAACGGATATTCACAGAGGTCGTGTGACTCCAGGCCTGCATACGGCTGGAGTGAGGCACTGAGTGCGAGATGGGTCGTGAACGTGTGGTTCACGCATCGAATGCCTCTCTCTGCAGCATACTGAGCGACCTGCGCCGCCGTCGTGATTCCTCCAATCCGACCGGTGTCGATCTGAATGTAACCCACGGCCGCATGATCGATCATGTTCATCGCCTGATGCAGATTATGACATCCTTCGCCGCCAGCCATGGGTACTGAGGGCGATAGATCCGCCAGTTTCCGATAGGCATTCAATGCGCCTGAAACAAAGGGTTCCTCCAGCCAACCGACTTTGCAGTTCTGCAAAGCCTCCAGTCTCAGCCGTGCTTTTTCCACGTCATCGAACCAGACGGTTCCAGCATCCACGAGCAATACGTTCTCGGAGCCAAGGCCCTCCCGTGCCGCATGGACGTGGTCGGCGTCGGACTTCACCGACCCCAGGCCATAGGGCCCCCAGCCAAACTTTGCTGCCTTGAAACCTGACCTCATAACGGCTCGAGCCCGGTCGAGAGTGGTCTGGGGGTCGTCACCGAATAGTTGAGATGCGTAGGCGAGCTTCCGAAAAGCCCGCGGCTGGCCCAACAGCTTGTAAACGGGCTCGCCTCTCACTCGTCCGATCAAGTCCCAGAGTGCGATGTCGATTCCGGAGAGGGTGTGATCGGCTTGCAGAAGGTCGAGCGAGTTTGCACGGGCTTTTCGGTTGATGCGCTTGATATCGGCGACGGTGTCTATCTGCTCTCCGAGCACGGATGCACTGAGGGGCTTGCATGCGCTGTGAGACATGGGGCAGTTCCAACTCGCAATCGAAACCAGTGGCGACGCTTCACACTCCCCCCATCCGACATGATTCCCTGCCTGAACCCGAACCAGCAACGCGTCCTGGCTGCCATCTCCCACATCCAGCACGTTCGGCATGGAGAGGTAAAAGAAATCTACTGAATCGATTTTCATGCAGTCGAAGGCCTGCTCCTCCGACGCGGAGGGCCAGCTGTCGAAAAGAAAGATCCGCAGAGCGCCATGGTGGGGAAAGACATTTCTTTTGGGTTACCTGTTCCAGGGCGCGTCACGACGCGGGGTAGCTGACCCTGGGAGCGCTGGCGTCCCGCCGGCAATTCACGCCGGGGTTAGACCGCAGAGACGGGAAGGGCGCAGAGAAGAATCACCCTTTTCGACATGTGTTCGTCCCACCCCCTCTCTCTTCCCCTCGTCAGCATCATCGGAACCGGCTCCATCTTCCTCCATGCCCAGGACTGCGTCGGGCAGTCGGTAAATCAAGTTTGGGATGCCTGATACACTCCCAGCTTTTCATCGTCGAGAGAACGGTTTTTGGGTCTTCGATAACGACAGCGAGGGGCGGGCGCACGGGGAGAATGTGAGGTGCGCTCGTTTTGGGGATGGGGTAGCTGATGCGCTGCGCGGCTTGACGGATCGGATGCTCCCTGGCGAGTGTGGCTCATGTCTTCCCCACGATGCTTTGCTGCGGACGGAGGTCTGTTTGGACCACCATGAGCCTCCCCAGTGAAACTCCCTCAAGTCGGGTACGATCGCGGATGATCGGCCTGGTGATGGCGATCTGCTTTATCAGTCATCTCAACCGGGCCAGCATGTCGGTGGCTGGCACGGATCGGATCATGGGTGAGTATTCACTCACACCTGTGCAGATGGGATGGGTTTATAGCTCGTTTCTGTTGGTTTACTCGATCTGCATGATCCCGGGCGGTGTTTTCATTGATCGTCAGGGGCCGCGTCGTGCCCTGATGGTCGTGGGGTTTGGCTCGGCGGCTTTGGGAGCATCGACCGGCCTCCTGGGCTGGGCCGGGTTTGGAGCCGCTTTTTTTCTCACCTCGTTGATTTTGGTTCGTGGTGTGATGGGTTTGTTGAGTGCTCCGCTCCATCCGGCGGGCGCCCGCGTGGTGGGCAACTGGTTTCCCGCAGGTCAACGCAGTTGGGCCAATGGGATTGTCACCGCTGCCGCGATCGCGGGTGTGGCGTCGAGTTACACCTTGTTTGGGTCGTTGATCGGGACGGTGGGATGGCCCGCTGGTTTTGTGATCTGTGGAGCGGCAACCGCTCTGCTCGCCTCGCTATGGACTGCAATGTCGGCTGACAGACCAGAACAACATCCTGGGGTGCACCCTACAGAGCTGTCGTGGATTCAGGGCAGTGATTGCGCGAGGGGACAGGCTGAAGGACGCGGTGACGCGGGGTGGCTCCAGCTTCTGCGGAGTCGCAACCTTTTGTTGGTGACGATGAGTTACGCTGCGGTCGGCTACTTTCAATATCTCTTCGTCTATTGGATGCAGTATTACTTCGATCGGGTTCTGCAACTGGGGGATGTGACGAGCAAGTATTACGCGGGGCTCCTGCAAGTGGCGCTGGCGATCGGAATGCCGTTGGGAGGCTGGCTTTCCATTGTCTTGTCACGTCGTTGGGGGGTGGGGAAGGGGAGAGCCCTGGTCGCCGGATGCGGGATGACTTTGAGTGCCGGGTTTCTCGCCCTGGGGGTCGTGTCCTCGCAGCCTTTCTACATCGTGCTTTGGTTCGCGCTTGCCCACGCGGCATTGGGAGCGAGCGAAGGACCCATCTGGGCGACGGCCGTGGACACCGGAGGTCGATTCGGAGGAACGGCTGCTGCCATTTGCAACACAGGCGGAAACCTGGGCGGGTTGCTTGCCCCAGTGCTGACGCCCTGGATCAGCGGCTGGGCGGGCTGGGGTTGGGGTATCGGCGTTGGTGGGCTTATCTGCTTGCTGGGCGCCTGCTGCTGGTTTGGCGTTCGTCTCGAGCCCAGGGTTGAGGTTCGGCAGGGTGAGCGAAGCTGATCAAGCGGCGGACGACACCGGGAGCGCCGGTGGGTCAGCCTCCCTCCTGGAGGGTTCAGGAAGCCCCATCGGGAAAGGGGCAAGTTGTGATTGGAGCTGCTGGAGTTGTTCCGACAAGAAGAAGGAGACCCCGTGAGACATGATCGACAGCGCGCAGACGGCGTTCACGTTGGCGTCCTGAATCGAGGCGAACTCGAGACGCCGCTTGAACGCCTCGTTGGCTTTCGACAACCCCCGGTAGAGCTCCTCCAGTTGGCGAAGTTCGAAATCGGGCGTGCCTCCCTGTTTCGCCACGAAGTACTGTTGGGCGAGATAGGCTCCCACCACCCGGAAGAGCGTCTCCTCGAGGTTTGAGAAGGGGAGGTGAGTTTGAGCGAGCGCTCGAAGCTGTCGGAACCAGGGGCATTGGCTTGTCGACATCACCAGGCCCACAAGCGACCTGAGTCCGGTCTGCACATCGCATTGTCGGACGTAAGTTCGTTGAGGAGTGACCACTTCCACTCGAACTGCTTCGTAGGATGAAATGGATTTGAATTGTTCCACTACCTGTTCGAGGTCGAGGGCTGCGGGGCAGAAGGGTGAATGGGCGGACTTCAGCGGACACACGCTGCATTGGTGGATGCCCAGCCGGGTCCAGTCTGCATGAGGTTCTCCCAACTGCTCAGAGGTCGTCGGAGGTCGGTCCAACTGGATCTGGAAGCGCATGGGAGCCAGAGTTTGAAAGATGAACTTGTATTCAACTGTGCCCATGCAGAGGAAATCGGCACCTGGACTGGAAGGTTGATCCTGTCTCTTTCCAGATTGCCCTGAGGTCTGGAAACTCCTTAACTCTGCCCGGAGGCCGCCTCATGAGCCCTGTGAATGACATTCCGTTGGTTGCCGGTAAGTTGCCCGTATTAGCCACGCCGATCGGGGCTTTTCGCGGCATTGGGCCGGAGCGTACCGCCATCCTGGAGCGCTTGGGGATGAGGACCCTCGAGGACTTGTTCCTTCACAAGCCCCGGCGTCATGAGGATCGACGTCAGATTCTGCCCATCAAGGCACTTCGTCTCGATACACCTGCGGTGGTTCGGGGGAGGGTTGCTGCCATGGGAGTTCGAATCGCGAAGAAGACAGGACGGAGTGTTTTCGAACTCGTTCTCGACGATGGCAAGGCCCGTTTGACGTGTCGCTGGTGGAACCTGCCCTTCATGCAGCGCTATTTCAGCGTGGGCGATGATGTGTTCGTATTTGGCAAGCTGACATCCCCGCGCCCCATGGCGATGGATCATCCCGAAACAGAAACCGTTGAAGAGGGGATTGAGAATCCCATTCATCTGCAACGCATCGTCCCCATCTATCCGTTGACTGAAGGCCTTCAGCAGCGTTGGTTGCGTCATTTGATCTGGCAGAAGCTGGCGGAATACTCGGAGCAGATTGAAAACCTGGATCCTGGAGTCACGGTTCCGCATCCGTTGTCCCGGGCTGAGGCTGTTCGGCTATTGCATTTTCCGCGGGAGCTCGAGGATGTGGAGAACGCCAGGGTCCGGCTGGCCTTGGACGAGTTGATTGATTTGCAGCAGAAGCTGTCCCTTCGCCGTCGAAATCTTGAGATGAACTCGAAACCCCTCCCGTGCGAGGGGGACAACCGGTGGATCAGGCCGTTTTTAAAGCTAGTCGGGTTCAGATTAACCGAGAGCCAGACAGGGGTTTTGAAGGAGATTCGGAAGGATCTGGCAGGCAAATCACCCATGCGACGTCTGCTCCAGGGGGACGTGGGTTGCGGGAAGACGGTGGTGGCTGCCTGCACGGCGTTGATGGTGTTGGAGAGCGGCTATGATGTGGTGCTGATGGCTCCCACGGAGATTCTCGCCGAGCAGCATCATGCTCATTTTTGTCGCTGGCTTGAGGGGATGCCGGTGCGGATCGTCCTCCGGACCGGCTCCCGGAAAACGCCATCGGAAGGTTCCGGCCCCGCGCTGCACATCGGCACGCACGCATTGCTCGAAGACTCGGCCGAAGTTGCGAATCTGGGTTTGGTGGTGATTGATGAGCAGCACAAATTCGGGGTGGCTCAGCGCGAGACGTTGCTTCGCAAGGGGCATTTCCCGCACCTCCTCGTCATGACCGCCACGCCGATCCCACGCACACTTGGGCTGACGCTCTATGGCGATCTGGATCTCTCGGTCATCCGGCATCCACCCGCGGGTCGTGGCGTGGTGAAGACCTACATTCGAGAGGCTGCACAGATGTCCAAGGTCTGGGAGTTTGTGAAGGCTCAGGTTGAAGGAGGGCGTCAGATATACGTGGTGTACCCGCGGGTGGAGGATGCGGGGGGCAGCGCAGTGAAGTCTGTAACGCGTGAGTTCGCTGAGCTTGTTCGGAGACTGGATCCACTGACGGTGGGTTTACTGCATGGTGGCCTGGCCGCGGCCAGGAAGCAGGAAGTGATTGATCGGTTTCGCGCCGGCAGCCTGCAAGTGCTCGCTGCCACAAGCGTGATCGAAGTGGGAATTGATGTGCCTAATGCGACCGTCATGGTCATTGAGAACGCCGAGCAGTTTGGATTGGCCCAGCTGCATCAACTCCGCGGACGGATCGGCCGTGGCGCTCATGAATCCTACTGCGTTCTTGTTTGTGGCAAGAAGACGCCTGAAGCGATGGAGCGTTTGGGGGTCCTGGAACGGACCAGGGATGGGTTTGAGATTGCCGAAGCCGATCTTCGGCTTCGAGGGCCGGGAGAATTACTTGGAAAGGACCAGAGCGGAGTTCCGGATTTCCGGTTTGCCGATTTGCGTCGTGATCTGAAGTGGGTGCAGGTGGCTCGCGAGGTGGTGCTGGGAAAGGCGTCGGGTTAACCCTGCGTCTCGAGCTGTCGAGCAGCCTTTCGGTTCGCGGCCCAGCGTTTCACAACTTCATCCGTGACCACTCCCCCCAGGATGACCGCGCCAATAATCGCGAACTCGATGGTCTTCGGCAGCGCATCCACCAGGGTGATCATCGTTCTGAGCACTTGCATCAATGCTGTTCCCAGAATCACACCCGTGATCATGCCCTGCCCTCCGCGAAGGCTGCATCCTCCCAGCACGGCAGCTGCAATGGCGTAAAGTTCGTAGAAATTTCCAAAGTCCGCCGGTTGGGCGGAGTTGACATCCAGCACGAAGAGCATTCCTCCAAGGGCGGCCATCGCGGCTGAGATGACGTAGGCCAGAATGATGAGGCGGCCTGTTTGGATTCCGCTGTAGCGGGCAGCATCCTCGTTCCTGCCCAGCGCCATCAGGTGACGCCCCCAAACAGTCTGGTTCAGGAACACCGCTGCCGCCACCGCCACGAGCAAAAGGATCATGCAAGGGAAGGGGATGCCGAAGCCATCCGTGAAGGGGACTGGTATCTTGGCCGTGGCCATCCAGCGTAGCTCCTTGAATCCATTCCCGAATCCCATCGTTTGGTCGCGGGTGATGCCTCGGGCGATGCCGCGATAGATCAGCAGGCCGCAGAGCGTGACGACGAACGGCTGGATTCTCAGCCGGGTGATCAGCAAGCCATGGGCGGCTCCGATGGTGAGAGCACCCAGGGCCACAGCACAGAGCGCGATGGGGAGCGGGAGCGAGTATTGCGTGAGCAGGAGTGGAAGTCCGACCCCCACGAGACAGACGACAGAGCCGATTGAGAGATCGATCCCGCTCG
>VHDG01000010.1 GCA_016871475.1 Verrucomicrobiota bacterium | reverse complement strand
CGGTGCATCCTATTTCCGAATGCGAGCGCCATGACTCTCCGGTACGTAGCGCTGCGATAGCTGGCTGTGGATCCGCCCCATTTGCATCTCACTTTTTTCGACTCGCGTCCCCCTCCCCTCGTAATCGTAATCGTAATTGAGGACACATGAACCGCCCTCTCGACCCTGAAAAGCTAGAAGTCTATCAAACGTCCCTGAACTCGAGTTACCGACTGCACGAAGGACTCCTTGGCATCGAAGACCAAGCGCCGATCACGATTGCGCCTCCGAGGCTAAGAGCCTGCCTCACCACCGGTTCGACAGACTCTCGGCGCGCGAGCACGGCTTGAGGCGTGCCGGCTCAAAAGCTGTTCACACGCCGCTTCGGGGGAGCTTTGCCGAGCTCCCCTCGTCACCTGTGAATCACTTTGGGTCGACTACACGCCCAGCCATGACGATTCCGTAGGCGGTCATCGTCTGGTCGGCCTTCTCCATTGTTTGCAGGTTCTTTGACTGCTCGCTCATTGACTCCGTCTTGAGCGTTTGTGAGGCTGTTCACCCGATCCAGGCCATGAAAATTCAAAAAGCCGTCATCACCGCTGCGGGCAAATCGCAACGCTCCCTGCCCCTCCAAACTCTCGTGGATCGCGATGGCACTTCCAAGTCCGCCCTCCAAATCCTCGTCGAGGAAATCCGCAGTGCCGGGATCGAGGACATCGCGGTGATCGTCCACCCGGGCGATCAAGCCGCCTTCGCATCTGCTGCCGGCTCTCATGCCAAGCGATTGCACTTCATCGAACAGACCCAGCCTCGAGGTTTCGGCCACGCCGTCCTGGCAGCATCTCCATTCACCACACGCGATCCGTTTCTTCTGCTTGTCGGAGACCATCTCTATGTATCCGGCGCCGCCTCGCGATGTGCCCAGCAGCTCGTTGAAATCGCCCAATCCGAGGATTGTGCTGTCTCCGCAGTCCAGGCGACTCACGAGAGCAAGCTTCCCTACTACGGGGCTGTCGGCGGACGACTCGCCGCCCATCGCAAAGGACTGTTCGAGATCCATACGGTGATGGAGAAACCGACACCTACCGCAGCTGAACAGGAGTTGATCGTCCCTGGCCTGCGTGCAGGGCACTATCTTTGTTTCTTCGGAATGCATGCCTTGACTGCGACGGTCATGGATCTTCTGCAATCCGCCCTGCAGTCTTCAGGTTCGTCCTCATCCATTGCCCTCAGCCCTGCGCTGGCAACCCTAGCTCGACAGGAGCGGTATCTCGCCGCGGAACTCGCGGGACGAAGATATGATGTCGGAGCCCGCTACGGCCTCCTCACGGCACAGCTGGCCATCGCGCTGGATGGGAAGGACCGCGATGAAGTTCTCACCGCCCTTCTCGAAGTCATGGCTTCACGTGCACGTTCGGCCTGATCCTTCCATCGTCCTGCATGAAAAATCTTCTGGAGATCCTCACATCGACCGAGCCTTCGATCAGGCACAAGGCCCTGGAGGCAGTCCTTGAGGGAGCCGGCGCAGAGGAGCTCATCCAGGCTTCGCAGATTCTGGACAGGTTTCGTCGGGACACCGACAACCTTTACGCCCGGGTTCGCGCCCTGCTCTTCCTGGCATGCATTCATCGGTATCAGCTTCCTCAAGCCCTGGCCTTAACGCCTCCCGCCCTCGAGGACATCGTGACGGGCAAGGGAGCGCTTCCGTTCAAAGGTTGCGAGCAGCTGTTGCATCGGCGCTTCGAGGAAGCGATCGACACGTTCCTTTCCACGGTGGAGGCGCAGGGCTATTCCGACTGTCTTTGCAGTGCATTGGCGAACGCCTACCATCGCCTGGCTTTTCAAACGCTTGCGGACCAGGTACGGCGCAGCGTGCGGAGCGTGCGCGGCAACCAATGGATGTTCAGGATGGGACATCCCTCCGACCAGCCCCTTCGCATCCATCCGGAACTGCTGCGCCGGTCGCCGGAAGGTGCCTACCCCATTCTTCGCGAGGAGACCCCCGTGCGGATGGATCTCACACACTCGGGGTGGAGCGATATCTTCTTTCTCAGCATGGATTTTCCAGAGGGAGCGCATGTGATCAACGCTTCCATCGATCTGGGGGTGCACAACCGCGACGCTCACCCGCGTCCGCCCGTCAGCGCCTGGCTTCGGGTGCTGGACGAGCCTGTTCTCCGCCTCACTTCAGTGGACCTGGGCGCCACGGCCGATGTTACGTCGCTGGCAGAGGTCTTTGATTTCGCCAAGGATCATCTGGGGCTTCTGAAGGCCGCTGTGATCGCGTCCGGCGTCGTTCCACCCGGGATGGAAGGCAGCGGGCAAAGCCTGGCTGCGTTGCTGGCATCCATGTTGGGACCGGGGCGAGGTCTGGAAATCGTCTCGTGCGTGAACGATATCCCCAAGGGGTCCCGTCTGGCGGTCTCGACGAACCTGTTGGGTTCTTTGATCGCGGTGTGCATGCGTGCGACATCGCAGGCGACCTCGCTCACGGGCACGCTGCAGGAGTCGGAGAGACGACTTGCTCTCGCGCGAGCGCTGCTTGGAGAGTGGCTGGGAGGCTCGGGCGGGGGCTGGCAGGACAGCGGAGGGTTGTGGCCGGGGGTGAAATGGATCCGGGGGGTGACTGCAAAGGAGACCGATTTGGAGTGGACCATCAGCCGGGGTCGCCTGATGCCTGAGCACCATGTGTTCAATCGCGAAGAGCTCCCCGTTGAAGCACTGCGAAAGCTTGAGCAATCGCTTGTGCTTGTGCATGGTGGACTCGCTCAAAATGTGGGTCCTATTCTGGAGATGGTGACAGAGAAGTATCTCCTACGAAGCAGGAGGGAATGGAGCGCACGTTCAGACAGCCTTAGCCTGTTCGAGACTCTGAAGGAGCTGCTCAAGCAAGGCGAGATCCGCCGTCTGGGTGCGGAGACCACGAACAACTTCCGCCGATGCCTTTGCACGATCATTCCATGGGCCACGAATGCCTATACGGAAAGACTGATCTCCGACGCTGAGGCTGAGTTTGGTGATGACTTCTGGGGATTCTGGATGCTCGGGGGAATGAGCGGAGGTGGGATGGGTTTCCTATTCGCTCCTCATCGGAAGAAGGAAGCGCAGGCACGCATGCTCCAGATCATGCACGCAGCCAAACGCGATCTCCAAACCGGCCTGCCATTCGCGATGGAACCGGTGGTCTATGATTTCTCGATCAATGAGCAGGGTACCACGGCCACTCTGCTGGAGGGCGAGGCGGCCCTCATGCCTCCAGCCTACTACTCCATCATGATCCCTGCCCTCCTGAAGAAGGACCGGGGATCCCTCAGCCAGGCCCGACGCGCTGAGTTGGATTCGTTCGGCGAGGCCTCGCGCTCCGACCCAAACCTGCGCGATGTCGTACCCAAGCTCTTCGATGTGCTGCTCCCTCGCCATCGTGCTGAATCGCAGGGTAGCAACTCCCTGCATGAGCTGCTTCGGATCAATGGTTTCGACCCCATCCAGCATGAACAGATCCGCCAGGACTTGAAGGAAGGACGGATCGGTTTATCGCTCAACAGGCTTCGTCATGATGCCGTGATCGAGTGTCCCAAAACGGAAGATGTGACAGATGTGCGTCATGAGTCGAAGGCGGGCCGCAGCCTCCTGGAAAAACATCGACGCACAGGTGAGACCTCGCTTCGCAACGGGGAGATCGGCGTGGTGACCCTTGCCGCCGGCGCAGGCAGCCGTTGGACCCAGGGCGCAGGAGTGTGCAAAGCCTTGCACCCATTCGCCTCGCTCAAGGGCAGGCATCGCACGTTCCTAGAAGTTCACATCGCAAAGAGCCGGAGAACTGTGAGCGAATTCGGTCGCGTGCCTCCTCATGTCATCACAGCCAGTTACCTGACCTACGATCCCATCAGGACACGCACATCGGCTCAGCGGAACTTCGGGTACCCTGAGCCTGTGATTGTGTCGCAAGGATGTTCGGTAGGACTCCGCCTCGTGCCCACGGAGAGAGATCTGCGTTTTGCCTGGGAAGAGATGGCTCAACAACATCTCGACGAGCAGCAGCAAAAGGTCCGCGACAGCCTTCGAGCCTCGCTGATCCGATGGGCTCAAACCGCGGGTGAAGCGTCCGATTACACAGACAACACCCCGATGCAGTGCATGCATCCCATCGGTCACTGGTACGAAGTGCCGAACCTGCTTCGTAATGGACTTCTTGCGCAATTGCTTGCCAGGAATCCTCAGCTGAAACATCTGATGCTTCACAACCTGGATACCCTCGGTGCGAACCTGGATCCAGGAATCATCGGGTGGCATGTGGCATCGGGCCGCTGCCTGAACTTCGAGGTCATCACACGACGACTGGAAGATCGCGGTGGAGGGTTGGCGCGAGTGAACGGACAACTAAGACTCGTGGAAGGTCTGGCCCTTCCGCGTGAGGAGGACGAGTTCAAGCTTCCCCACTATAACTCCATGACCACCTGGATCTGCATTGATGCACTGTTGGAGTCATTCGGCCTTGATCGTGATTCGCTTCAGGACCGTGAAAGAGTGGCATCGGCTGTTCGGAGCATGGCGGCCCGCATCCCCACCTACGTGACGCTGAAGGACGTGAAGAAACGATGGGGCAGCGGCCAGGAGGATGTGTTTCCCGTCGCGCAGTTCGAGAAACTTTGGAGCGATCTGACGATGCTGCCCGAGATCCAATGCGGCTATGCACTGGTCTCGCGACAACGCGGACAGCAGCTCAAGGACCCCGCACAGCTGGATGGCTGGGTACGCGACGGATCAGCTGCATATATCGAGTCCCTTTGTGAGTTTGAACCCAGCCCTGGCCAAACCTAACCTCACGGCATCTCAACGGGAAAATCATGAGCTCAAACATCCACCCTTTCCCGAACCGCTTCGCCGGATGGTGGATGATGGCAGTGGTCGCAACCTGCATCTCCATCCAGCCGCAAGGCGCCGCGGTGGAAAGATGGGCTGATCCAAACCTGAAGGTCACCAATGGCCTGATGATGTGGCTGGATGTGTCGCGTCAGCAGGCTGCGCGAACCGCTTCGGGGTTGAGCGCACTGCGCTTTCACGGTGAAGCTCCAGAGATCGCGTTGGATGCGTCAGGCAACCGACGCCACCTCCACCAGAGCATCCTGTCAGCGCGTCCCCGCTTTGAACCGATCCCCAACGGTGCAGCGTTCAGCCTTGATGGGGCGACGCACCACTTCACCTCACTGGTTCAGGGCGCTGTCACGCGGGAACTGACCATGATGGTGGTGGCCAATGTGAAAGCGGCGGGGGGGTTCGCTGGAATCCTGGCTGCCAACGGAATGGGCAGAAACGATTACACCTCAGGATTCAATTTCGACTTGGGGTTCAACTCTCAACCAGGACGGATACCTGCGATCAACGTCGAGGGGCCTGGATTCTCGGGGCAGGCGAATCTTCTCAAAGCCCCCGTTCCGCTCGGCCAGTGGCATGTTTTTACCGTTGTCATCGGCCGTACCAACGGTGTCCGAGCCTGGCTCGATGGAGTCATTCAAGGCTCCCGGCCCAGAACGTCCCTGGACTTGATATCACTGGAGGAGCTCACGGTGGGTGCTCGACGCTATTCCAATTCCGCCGAAAAGCCCCACGCGCAGGGCTTTTTCAAAGGAGCACTCGCCGAAGTCCTTCTGTTCGACAGAGAACTTGCCGACTCCGAACGTCGCCAGGCCGAAACTTACTTGATGGAGAAATATGCGGGAGCCCTTCGTGGAGAGGGTCTGTCGTTGGTCAAAGAAGGGGTGGCTCCGCTCATCCCTGCATCCAATCCGCCCCCGATTCAGATGCACTTCCCTGGTTTTGACATCGACGAGCTGCCCCTCGAACTCACCAACGTGAACAGTGTGCGGTGCCGGCAGGATGGCACTCTCATCGCTGTGGGCTATGACGGACGGATCTGGCTCCTGAAGGATACCAATGGCGACGAGTTGGAAGATCATACCGCGCTTTTCCATGACGGCCGCGACACCCTGCAATCGCCGATAGGTGCCGTGCTCACGCCTGTCGGTTATGGAAAGGGCGATGGCTTGTTCATTCCGGTCAAGGGCCGTCTGGCTCTCATCGTCGATACAAACGGGGATGGACGTTCAGATCGCGACATCACGGTGGCACCCACAGCAAAAATGGAGATGGAACATCGGGTTGATGCGTTGGGGGTGGCGATGGACGCTCAGGAGAATCTGTATTTTTCGTTGGGTGCGGCCAACTTCACCAGCCCTTATCTGCTGGATCCATCGACCGGTCGTGCGCGCTACACGACACAGATGGAGCGAGGCACCGTGATACGGATCAGTGCTGATTTCACCAAGCGGGAGATTTTCGCCACAGGCATCCGCTTTGCTGTAGGCATGGCCTTCAACCCGCTTGGAGATCTGTTCGTCACAGATCAGGAGGGAGCCACATGGCAGCCGGATGGCAATCCATTCGATGAATTGCTCCATGTGCAGAAAGAACGTCACTACGGATTCCCGGCCCGACATCCGAGGCATCTACCGACCGTCGTTGATGAACCGAGTGTGTTCGACTATGGGCCGCAGCATCAGAGCACCTGCGGACTGGCCTTTAACGAGCCCATCACAACCGGGGGTTCAAACTGGGGGCCTGCACACTGGCGAAGCGACGCCCTGGTGGCCGGTTATTCGCGAGGGAAATTGTGGCGCACCCAATTGGTAAAAACAGGGCACGGCTACGTGGCACGAACGGATTTGCTGGCATCGCTCCAGGAACTCGCGGCGGATGTCTGTGTGACAACGCGCGGGGATCTGATCGTGGCGACTCATTCAGGGCTGCCGGATTGGGGGAGCGGGCCTGGTGGCAAGGGAAGACTGTGGCGGATTCGCTACAAGGATCGTACCCAACCCCAACCCGTGCTGGCCTGGAACGTCAGCCCACACGAACTGAAGGTAGCGTTCGATCGTCCCCTGAGCAGCGACCAGGCAAGGCGCATGGCGACAACTGCTCGAATCGAGGGTGGAGCGTTTGTACATCCTGGGGACAGGTTTGAAACACTTCGACCGGGCTATCAGGTGATCGATGCTCAACTCCTCGCGCCCCGCTTTTCGCATGAGGCCCTCAGTGTCCAACTCAGCCCCGATCGAAGAACTTTGTCCCTCCTGACACGGCCTCGCACCGCCGCGTGGAACTACGCTGTCACCCTGGGCTGGCTTCCTCAGATCGCATCCACCTCATCCCCGCCCGAGATGGACCTGCTGACTTCGCTCCACGGGGTGGAAGCCACCTGGAAGGCTGAACATGGGCAGGACTCCCATCGGGTTTGGCTGCCCCACCCCGACCTCGCTGTCTCGAAAGCAATGACCCTGGGCAGCATAGAGCACGAAGCCTTTTTCAAGGATGTGGAAAGGTCAGGAAGACTGGAGCTTCACTGGCAGCTGGATCTTTGGGAAATGCTCCATCCGGCCATCCAGCCGGGCAGCAAACTGGATTGGGAACGATCCCTGGAGACAGTGGTGATCGGCCTGGATGCGAAACACTCGTGGAGCATGCAGGCAAGCGCTCCATGGGGAGAATCGATCGCCCTCGGAAGCCAGCCAGATGGAACCAACACCATAAAGTTGAAGCCCTCGACTCGCGGATGGGTGAGATGCGAGGCGCACATCTCAACGAGTCCGGGCACAACATTCACCATCGACTGGAGCACGACGGTCGATCCACGCAAACGGGCTTTTCCGCTTCGACGCTTTTTCGTCCCTTGGGCTCAGGCGCCAACATCCACACCTCAGCACCCGTCAGCAGATCCGGCTCCCCGTCATCCGGATCTCGCGGGAGGGCAATGGCTGGAAGGTCGAAAGCTCTTCTTTGGCAGCAAACTTGCATGCGCGAAGTGCCACCAGCTCCGTGGTGAAGGAACATCGCTCGGACCTGATCTCTCCAACCTGATCCATCGGGACTTTTCCAGTGTGCGAAAGGACATCGAATTCCCAAGCGCGGCGATCCATCCCGATCATAGTCCCGCGATCCTTGAACGAACCGACGGAAGCACAACCTCGGCGATCCTGCTCGGTGAAAGCAATGGAGTGGTCCGGGCAGCCCTGCCATCGGGCAGCGTCGAGTTGATTCCGAAAAGTGAAATATCGGCAGTCCGACCCTCGCAGGTTTCACTGATGCCTGAAGGCCTTTGGTCGGGAATGAGTGCACAGGAGCGGAAAGACCTGATGACATTTCTACTGACGGACCCCCTTCCCCCGCATCCCACGGATGCTGAGGTGCAGGGGCAGCCTCGTCCGCCGGCGCGATCTCTGGCTGAGATCAGGCCTCTTCTCCGTGATGCAGCCAATGGGGATTCAGGGACGGCGCCCTTCAAAGTGTTGCTGTGTGCATCCCCGAAAGATGCTGGCCACGGCGCACCCGGGTTCCACGACTACCCGCTTTGGCGTGAACGCTGGAGCAAGCTGTTTGGGCTGATGCCGGGAGTTGAGGTGCAGACGGCAGACAAGTGGCCGTCGAGTGATCAATGGAAATGGGCGGATGTGGTGGCGTTCTACCATGACAATCCGGCGTGGGCATCTGAGAAGGCCGCTGACCTCGATGGTTTCCTGGCGCGCGGCGGAGGATTGGTATTCATTCATTGGTCGATGAATGCCTATCGCGGGCTCGAAGAGTTGAAGCAACGGCTGTGGCGGGCGTGGGGACCGGGAGCGAAATTTCGATACGGCGTTGAGGAACTCCGCTTCGGCCAGCATGAGCTGACCCAGGGATTTCCGTCGCAGGCCCAATTCACTGACGAAGCCTATTGGAAGCTTCCCGGCGGTGAAGGTGAAGCAACGATCATCGCCACATCCCGTGAGGATCAGGAGAACACACCCCAGGTCTGGGTTCGCGAGCAGGGAAAAGGCCGGGTGTTTGTTTGCATACCAGGCCATTTCAGCTGGACCTTCGACGATCCGCTCTACCGCGTGATGCTCCTCCGGGGATTCGCATGGTCAGGCCGTCAACCTCTGTCCGTGTTTGACGACCTTGTGCTGATCGGAGCCCGATTCAAACCTTGATGCAGCGGAGCAGACCATGAATTTGATCCAGAGCCGGACATTTCCTTTTGCGATCGGGATCTTCTGCGGCGCATTCCTGTTGTTTCAAGTGCAGCCGATGATCGGCAAGTTCATCCTGCCGTGGTTTGGTGGAGGGCCTGGCGTGTGGACATCGTGCATGGTTTTCTTCCAGCTGCTCCTGCTCGCGGGCTACGCCTACGCCCACGCCCTCACCCGATGGCTCCCCTTGCGCGCACAGACCTTCATTCACCTCGCGCTCATCGCAGTCGCCATCGTCTTCCTGCCGATCATCCCGTCAGAATCCTGGAAGCCGTCCTTGAACACCGATCCGCGACTTCAGATCCTGCTCGTTCTGACGGCGACGGTTGGGGCGCCTTACTTCGTTTTGTCAGCCACAGGTCCGCTACTTCAGCATTGGTTCAGCCTGGCTAAGCCGGGAGCGTCTCCTTACCGCCTGTACGCGCTGTCGAACCTGGGTTCACTGCTTGCGCTGCTTTCCTATCCCTTCTTTTTCGAAGTGGAGTTCTCACGAACCACCCAGGCGCAGATATGGGGAATCGGGTTGGTGGCATACGGGCTCGCCTGCGTGGCGTGCAGCCGTCAGCTGAATTACCACACAGGACAGTCGGCAGAAAGCCCTGTTGAAGCCTCTCCGGCAACAGACTTGGATGTGGAGACACCGACGCTGAACCTTGTGCTTTGGATGGTTCTTCCAGCGTGCGCATCAAGCCTGCTTCTCGCGGTGACCAACAAGGTGTCCCAGGATGTGGCTGTCTTTCCAATGCTCTGGATTGGACCTCTGGCGGTTTATTTACTGAGCTTCATTCTGTGTTTTGACACCCGGCGATGGTATCGACGCGCCCCTTTCGCGGCTTTCCTTGCCGTGACCGTTGGGGCTGCCTGCTGGGCTTTGCACAGTGGCGACGGGCTTTCGATGTCGATGCAACTGCTGATCTACGGCTCAGTGCTCGCGGCCGGTTGCATGACCTGTCACGGGGAGCTTTATCTGCTGCGTCCGCCTGCTCGCGATCTGACGCGTTTCTATCTGCTGATTTCCACAGGGGGTGCAGCAGGTGGTCTGTTCGTGGGGCTGGCTGCCCCTGCTCTCTTCAACGATTTTTTTGAACTGCACGGGACCCTTTTCGCCATCGTCCTGCTGCTATTGATCACGTGGTGGTACCGGCCGCTGGGTGAAAGGCTGGGACGCCTGAGGTGGCCTGCGGCCGTCGTGTGCGGGCTGGGCTTGCTCATCCTGGGCTGGCAGCTGCTGTTGCAGGCCACCTACGCCCGCTCGATTGTGGTGGAGAAGACGCGGAATTTTTATGGAGTGCTCACCGTATTGAAGGAGGAGCCACACCAGGCCACTTCTCCCAAACGCACCTTGTCTCACGGCACGACCACTCATGGTCTGCAGATGGTCCATCCCGGGTTGGAGAAGCAGCCAACGACTTACTACGGACGTTCAAGTGGCATCGGACTGGCGCTACGCGTTCAGTCCCAACCGATCCGTCGCATCGGAGTGATAGGGCTGGGAGTGGGAACACTTGCTGCATACACCCGAACCGGCGACGTGGTCCGCGTCTATGAAATCAATCCGGATGTGGTTCGCATGGCTTACTCCCATTTCACCTACCTTTCGAATGCCCTGGGTCGAATCGAGATTGTCATCGGAGACGGTCGTCTCTCACTTGAGCGAGAGGAAGCCCAAGGATTCGACATCCTGGCTCTGGATGCTTTTAGCAGCGATGCCATTCCGGTGCATCTGCTGACCCGGGAAGCATTCGAGATCTACCGGAAGCACCTGAAGCCCGGGGGCATCCTGGCCGTGCACATAACCAATCGACACCTGGAATTGGAGCCGGTGTTGGGCAACGCTTCGAAATCGATGGGAACGTTTGCATCATTGGTGGCGCACGCGGAGCCCGCGGATCGCTGGTGGTTGCTCAGCTCCCGGTGGGTTCTGATCGCGGACGACCCGAAGACGCTGCAGGCGCCCCCGATTGCAGCAGTTGCGAGTGAATTGAGATTGCAGGAAGAGCGGATTCCTCTCTGGACGGACGATCGTGCGGCCATATGGCCAACCATTCGATTCTAGCGGAGTGCGAAGGGATACCAGGATCAAGCTGCCGGCCCTCCATCTGAAGCAACCACTTCTACCCTCCCAAGGGTTCAAGTGTTTGCGCCCAGCCCGCGTTTCCAGAGTCGGTCCTGACGGTTTCCTGGTTTCAACGGTGTCCCCACCAACCCCAACGGGTGTTGAATGGCCAATAGACCATGAAGGACTGGCCGATGACATTCTCCATCTGGAATCCTCCCCAATAACGAGAATCCTGACTGTTTAGAGTGTTGTCCCCCATGACCGCATACTGACGCTCTGGAACCTTAAAAGTTGAATTGGGGGTTCGAAACATCTCCATGCCATAAACGTGTCCCACATAACCTTCCTGATTCCCATCTTGCTTCCACTTCGATTCGTCGTAGATCCGTTCAAAGTGCGGTGTGGATTGATCCAAACGTTTGCCGTCCACAACCAGGTGTCGATCGGCCCCGATCTGGAGGGTCTCTCCCGGTAAGCCTACCAAGCGCTTGATGTAGTACTGATCCTCAGTCATCCCCGGGTATCGGATCCCAACTGTTTGGAACACCACGATCTCACCCCGTTTGGGAGGGCGGAAATTGTAGGTCATTCGATCCACGAAAAGGTGATCCCCGCTCACGGCCCGCAACTTGAAGATATCCTGCCCTTTCTTGAACTGCATTCCTTCCGGGATCCCGGCATGACGACGAAAGAACTCATCGGGCGGGAACCAGAGGGAATAGACATCCGGGCCGACGCGATAACGCTGACGAAAGTTGAACAGGAGCAAACGACTGGGCCGTTCATCAATGAGCGAGAAAGCGCCATCGTTTCTCGCAACCTCTGCAAAATACGACGCCCCGGCAGTCATGAATTCGAACCATCGCAAGGGTGCAATAGGCACCTTGAAGTTCGGATCATTCGCATGATTCTCGACTGAGGTGACTCCGAACAACGTAGGCTGCATCGAGCCTGTTGGAATCTTGAACGGCTGAATAAAGAACGTACGGATGCCCATGGCGACACAGATCGCCACCAGAAAAACCTCGACGTTCTCCCGATAGGACGCGAAGGGATACGGTCTGAGCCACCTGGTCGCTGTTGACTCGAGGTCATTCATCCCCTGCTCCACGCCCTTCGGATCGAGTTTGCCGCAAGTCAGCTTGTCGAGCTTGGCGACAGATGCATCCATGGCGTCTTTCGCGGCGGGAGACAGGAGATCCCGCTGCTCGTTGATGAGCTTGCGGGCATGGCTGCACATCTGGCGCGCCTGCCGCACCTTCTTCGAAAGCCACCAGTTGATTGTTCCATTCATACTTTAGCGTCCCGTGTGCGAGCGGTGAGTCTCCGGCTGGCGGTGTATCAGGTCTTGAGAACTGCAATGAAGGCTTCCTGCGGAATATTCACACTCCCGATGGACTTCATTCGCTTTTTGCCCTCTTTCTGTTTCTCAAGAAGTTTGCGCTTACGCGTGATGTCACCTCCATAACATTTGGCGGTAACGTCCTTGCGCATGGCACTGATGGTCTCACGTGCGATGATCTTTCCGCCGATCGCTGCTTGAATGGCTACTTGATACTGCTGTTTGGGGATCACATCCCGCAATTTTGCAGCCAGAGCTCTGCCCCGCCCTTCAGCCTTATCGCGGTGCACGATGCAGGAAAAGGCATCAACAACTTCGCCATTAACCAGCATGTCCAGCTTCACCATGTCCGACTGCCGGTGCCCGGCATGCTCATAGTCCATGGAGCCGTACCCGCGGGTGATCGATTTGATGCGATCATGAAAGTCGATCAGGATCTCGTTCAGCGGGACCAGCGAACTAAGCATCACCCGCCGCACATCAAGAGTCTCGGTGTGCTCGCAGAGCCCGCGCTTTTCACTCACCAACGCCATCATGTCGCCAATGTATTCATTCGGACAGATGATGAAGGCCTTGACCATCGGCTCCTCGATGAAGTTGATGTGATTTGCCTCCGGCAGAAACGCAGGGTTATCGATTTCCTTGAGCTCTCCGCTCGACAGCATCACCCGGTAGATGACGCTTGGATACGTCGCGATGATATCCATGTCGTATTCGCGACGCAGACGTTCCTGGACAATTTCCATGTGCAACAGCCCAAGAAAGCCACATCGGAACCCGAACCCAAGCGCGACGGAGCTCTCGGACTGATAAGCGAAGGCCGAGTCGTTGAGCTGCAACTTGGCGAGGTTGGCCTTGAGATGTTCGTAGTCCGCGGTGTTGATGGGATATATCCCGCTGAAGACCATCGGCTGGATCTCCTGAAACCCTGGCAATGAAGGCGATGGGTTCCTGGAATCAGTCAAGGTGTCCCCCATCTTTACATCCTTGGGACTCTTGATGTTTGCAGTGATGTAACCGGTCTCGCCCATCTCCAGCTTCTCCCTGATATAGGGCTTGGGATTGAAGCTGCCCACTTCCTTGATTTCGACGCTGCGGCCGGAGTGCAGAAGTTTTACGTGCATGCCAGGGCGCAACTCGCCATTGAAAACCCGAACGTGGGTCACCACACCCTTGTAGGTGTCGAAGAAGGAATCAAATACCAAGGCCTGGAGTGAGGGTGCCCCTGTGGGTTTCGGTGCAGGCACACGCTGGATGATCCCCTCAAGGATGTCCTCGATCCCAATGCCCTGTTTCGCGCTGGCCAGAATCGCTGAGTCGCCAGGGATGGCGAGAATCTCCTCCAACTGCTGCCGGGCCTGATCGACGTTGGCATGAGGCAGGTCGATCTTGTTGATCACGGGGATGATCTCAAGATTCTGCTTCATGGCCAGATGAACGTTGGCCACGGTTTGAGCTTCCACGCCCTGGGCAGCATCCACGATCAACAACGCACCCTCACACGCACTGAGACTCCGCGAAACCTCGTAGGCGAAGTCCACATGGCCAGGAGTGTCGATCAGGTTCAGCTCGTAGGTTTCGCCGTTCTTGGCCTTGTAAAGCATCGTTACCGGGTGCGCCTTGATCGTGATGCCACGCTCTCTTTCAAGATCCATGGAATCGAGCAACTGATCCTCCATGTTCCGTTCGGCGACGGTGCCGGTGTTCTGCAGCAGGCGATCAGAAAGCGTGGTCTTTCCATGATCGATGTGAGCAATGATGCTGAAATTTCGAATGTGCGCGGCGTCCATCGGCTGAGTAATCCCGGTCCCCTGCACTCCGCCGCAAACAGCTGCGACCAAGGCAAGTGGCCGTGCAGTATGCGGAAGACAGCAGGGCTTACGCAATGGAAGAAATGGGGCTGAATTTTACTGCTTGAAACGCAGTCTCTGAAGCTGTTAACCCATGCTCTCTTTTGAATACTGATGCCGCCATAACCGCCCCGCAGGGGTGCTCGGAGCCGGGCCTTTGTCCTCTGACACATATCAAGGCAGGAGCCTGCGCGCGCATCCGCCGTTTTTCGGTCCCTCCGGACGTGGCCCAGCGACTGCGGGAAATCGGATTGTCCGAGGACCGCCAGGTGCGCCTGGTCAGCTCTCAACGCAGCGTCATCTGCATGGTCTGCAACTCACGCCTCGCGATCAGCACCGACCTGGCTGAGTCCATCCTCGTCGAGCCTGACGCCGCTCCTGCCTAGGCTTATGCCAGAGGCACCTATGCCCCTCAGCAATCTGCCTCCCGGCCGGTCAGGAGTGGTGGCTGAACTGCAGGTCCCTGTGGAATCCCAGGCACGCCTCCTCGAAATGGGGCTGCTCGTTGGCACCCAGGTGGAGGTGGTCCGGTTCGCCCCGTTGGGAGATCCCGTGGAGATCAAGATCCGCGGCTACCACCTCTCGATTCGCAAGCATGAAGCTGACTTGATCCTCGTACGGCCGCGTTAATGCCTCGACATGCCTGCGTCAACCTCCCCAGATCCGCTCAAACCCCAGGGCAATCTTGAACAGATGGTGGTGCTGACCGGCAATCCCAACGCCGGAAAGACCACCGTCTTCAACGCGCTCACCGGACTTCGCGCGCGCGTGGGCAACTACGCCGGCGTGACGGTCGAACGAAAGGAAGGCCGCCTCCGCGAAACTCAGCGGAACATCACCGTCCTTGATCTGCCAGGAGCCTACAGCCTGAGTCCCCAATCCTTGGATGAACAGATCGCGCGCGATGTGTTGTTCCACCGATTGCATGAGGTCCAGGCCCCCGCTGTGGTGGTGGTGGTCGTGGATGCCGCCAACCTTCAACGGAATCTCTATTTCGCCACGCAAGTCATCGAACTGGGCTATCCCACGGTCGTTGCCTTGAACATGATCGACGTTGCAGAGGGGAACGGTTGCAAAGTCGATTCCGCATCGCTTGCAAAAGCGCTCGGCGTGCCTGTCGTGCCTCTTTCTGCAAGTCAGGGTCAGGGAATCGAAGCCCTGCGCACAGCGATCCTCCAGGCCCTCCAGCCCAAGGACCCGCCCACCGCCCCCAGGTTTTTCTGTGAGCTGCCGGAAATCTTCGGCCAGGAAGCGACCGCGATCGCATCACAGCTTCGCAGCCAGACCCCCGATGCCAAATACCAGTCGCTCTCCGAGGCCCTTCTGCTGCTGAGCGACGATCGGGCTCTGGAATCAGCTCCCGCTCCCATCCAGCAAACAGCAAGACCCCTGGTTATCGAGGCAAGAAAGCGGCTCGAGTCCTCGGGAGTCGATTGGCGCAGCTCCGCGATTGCGGCTCGCTACGCGCGGATTGCCGCAATCGAGCAGATGGTGGTCACCCTGTCGGAGGTCCCTTCCCAGACTTTCACGGATCGGCTGGATGCCATCGTGACCCATCGATTTTGGGGAGTGGGCATCTTCATCGCGCTGATGACCGCGATGTTCCAGAGCATTTTCACCCTGGCGGCAGTGCCGGCAGACGCCCTGGAGTCCTGGATCAATGCCGCTGGAGCCTGGACCGCGGGCAGGATGCCGGCGGGTCCCCTGAGCGAGCTGATTCAGCTGGGGGTGTTTGCGGGAGTCGGAGCGGTGGTGGTCTTTCTTCCGCAGATCTGTCTTCTTTTCCTCTTCATCGGGCTCCTGGAGGACACGGGCTACATGGCGCGGGCTGCGTTCCT
>VHDG01000009.1 GCA_016871475.1 Verrucomicrobiota bacterium | reverse complement strand
CCAGCCCGGCTCAGTGAATCCTTGCACCGCGGAGCGAGGCCCGCATGATGCGCCCATGGAAATGAATCTCTCAGGCAAAGCCGTCGCAGTGCTCGGCGCAGCCAAAGGCATCGGGCGTGGCATCATGGACGGGTTCGCGAGGGAAGGTTGTGCGGTGCGAGGATTTGATCGGCAGCCAGATGCCGCACGAGGCATCACCGGGGGCGACGCGGCCAATTACGATGATGTGCGGGCTTTTGCCGAGAGCATGAGCTCGGCGGATCACATCATCTACTGCATCGGCGCAGGCTCGGGAAAGTTCGGATTTCCCTTCTGGAACCTGACGCCGAATGACTGGCCGCGCGTGATCGAGGTCAACCTCATGGGAGCGGTGAATACCGCACACGCCTTCGCGCCAAAACTCATCGCACGCGGCGGTGGTTCGATACTCTTCCTCGTCTCTGTTGCCGGTCAGATTGGATCGCAGACTGATCCACCCTACAGCGCAGCCAAGGCGGGGCTGATCAACTTCATGCAGTGCGCCGCAAAAGACCTCGCGCCTTACGGCGTGCGCGTGAATGCACTCTCACCCGGGATGGTAAAAACCGCTCTCAATGAATCCGTGTGGCGCGCCGGCCAAGCCGCGCTGCCTGAGAGCGCGCGTCAGGACTACGATACATGGGCAGGCGAGAAAATCCGCAAGGTCTCGCCGCTGGGTCGCTGGCAGACTCCCGAGGAGTATGCATCGATGGCCGTCTTTCTCGCCAGCGACCACGCCCGCAACATCACCGGCCAGACGATCAACATCGACGGTGGGCAGGTGATGCACGCATAGCCGGCCGCTTATTGCGTGGAGCGAGATGGCTCCATTTCATACAGCCTGAAAAGTCCTGAGTGATCCAGGTCGCCCAAGCCCTCCTTGTTCACGAACCTCTCCCACTGCGCCAGCGAGTTGCGCAGCGTGGGCGAATCGAGCCCGACAGACTCCGCCAGCTCGCACATCAGACGCACGTCCTTGAGTTGGAGGGCCGCGCGCCCTCCAGGTGCGAAATCGCGACGGACCATGCGGTCGCCGTGCAACTGGAGGATCCGGCTCTCGGCAAAGCCGCCCAGCAATGCCTTCCGCACGAGCGCAGGGTCCACTCCCGACAATTCGGCCAGCCTCAATGCCTGAGCGACGGCGTCGATGGTTTGCGCGACGATCAGCTGGTTCGCGAACTTCGTCACCTGGCCGGTGCCGCTGCCACCCATGTACGTGATGTTTTTCCCCACGACCTGAAAAATGGGCAGCGCACGCCGAAAATTCGCCTCACTCCCCCCTGCCATGATGGAGAGCGACGCCGCTTCCGCACCGACCTGTCCGCCGGACACCGGCGCATCCACCCAGTTCACGCGTTGGGCGAACTCCCTCGTCTCCGGCACTCCCGTGGTGCCAAAGTCGATGATGAGCGCGTTCCGGTGCAAGCCCTCGATCAGTCCGCCCTCCCCAAACACCACGCGATTCACGACATCCGTCGTCGTCAGGCTGATGCAGATCACGCCTTCGCCGATCTCCCGCGCCAGCTCCGGCAGAGCGAGTGCACGCCTCATTCCCAGAGCCACGGCCGCGGCCACAGGTTCTTCACTGCGATTCCAAACCACGACCTCCGCCCCCGCGTCATGCAGATGCCGGGCACTTCCACGGCCCATGTTGCCGAGCCCAACGAACCCGATCTTGTGTTTTGTTAGAGGCTTGCCCATGTTCCGGCAGCGATTCCACAACACACGGCTAAAATCTGCAACACTCAACCTCCCCTCCCCTCTCTCATGAAAATAGTCATCACCGGCGGCGGCGGATTCCTGGGACATCAACTCTGCAAGTTGCTTCTCGCTCGCGGAAAACTATGCGGTCAGGACGTGAGTGAGCTGGTGCTGGTCGACGCTCATTTTCACCGGCCGCTTTCCGATCCGCGTGTGCGCGAAGTGAAAGGTGACATCAGCAACCGCGACTTCATCTTCTCCACGATCCGCGGCACTGAACAGACCACGATCTTCCATCTCGCATCGATGGTGAGCGGGGAATGTGAAGAACGGTTCGATGACGCTTTGCGGGTGAATCTGGACGGCGGACGTCATGTCTTCGAAGCAGCCCGGGCCATCGCAGGGAGGCCGCGAGTGGTCTTCGCGAGCAGCGTCGCATGCTACGGCGGCATGGATATGACGCAGGCGATGAGCGACGGGACGAAGCAGCTGCCGCAGACGACCTACGGAATGACCAAGGCGATATGCGAGATGCTGATCAACGATCACACACGCAAAGGGCACTTCGACGGCCGCAGTGTCCGGCTGCCGACGGTGATCGTGCGTCCCGGGAAGCCGAATGCCGCCGCGTCGAGTTGGGCGAGCGGGATGTTTCGCGAGCCGCTACAAGGCGAAGAGTGCCTTCTGCCCATCCGCCGCGATCAGCCGCACCCGATGACGGGATACCGCACGGCTGTAGCGTCGTTCATCGCGCTGTGTGAAGCGCCGGAGGAGAAGCTGAGTCGAGACCGCGCCTATGTCTTGCCTGGGCATCGAGTGACCCCGCAGATCGCGGAAAGCGTGATTACGGAGGTCGCTGCTGCACGCGGGATCAAGCTGGGACCCATCATTGAAAAGTTTGACAAGCGCATCCAGGGGATCGTGGACAACTGGCCGCAGCAGGTGGACGGGTCACGCGCATTGGCTCTGGGCCTGCCAGCGCCACCCCCACTCAGAGAGATTGTAGAACACTACCTGGAAGACTTCGGGTCGCCCAAGTGAGCAGGAGCCCCTGGGGGAAACGACACCGGGTGAACGGCGCATCTCGAAGTTGTTTGTTCGGACCCCGAGGTTGCACCGCAGGCGGGAAGGGCGCAGAGAAGAATTCCAATTCCGGCTAAGAATCCCTCTGCGCATTTCTCCTCTGCGGTGTACGGGATGGAGGACCGTTCACCCAGTGGGTTAAAACACATGAATCGGCAATCTCTTCATTATCCGCGTAATCCGTAATCCGCGGTTTTCACTTCTGAATCCAATGTTACTCACCCGGCTCAGAGCTTAGGAGCGCTCCGATCGACGCGCCCTGGTGAGAATCTTGCCAGGAGGAGGAAAAGGACTGCCCCCAGAAGCGTCGTAAGCGCCAGCACCACCAGACCGGGCGCTCGGATGGAGAGCGAACGTTCAGCCGCGAAGTTCTCCGCCCAAACCCGGACGTTGGGCGCGACAAATCCACCCAGGTTGCCAAGAGCATTGATCAGTCCGATGGCACCGGCAGCAGCGGCACCCCGCAATTCGTGAGTCGGGAAGGTCCAGAAGATCGGCTGGACAGCGATAAATCCCGCCGCCGCCACGCAGAGTGCCACGATACCCAGGAACGGATCGCCCGACGCCGAAGCGGCAATGCCAATCGAGGCGGCGGTCAGGGATGCAGCTCCGACAATTCCACGTCGATCTCCAGCACCCGCGAACCGAGGCACTGTATAAGACGCAACCAGAGCGCCAATCCATGGGATAGCGGATAGAACACCCACCTCCCAGCCCGTGGGCCGACCGATCAATGCGGAGAGAGTGGACGGCAGATAGAAAATCACGCCATACACGCTCATCTGGATCAGAAAGTAGACGGTCGCAAAGCTCAGGATTCGCGGGCGAACCAGGGCTGAAAGGACACTGGAACTTGAGTGTGCTGCGTTGGCCGAGTCCTTTGCGATCGCGGCTTCGATGGCACCGCGTTCGTCAGACGGAAGCCAGCGAGCTTCGGACGGGCGATCATGCAGAACGAAGAACGCGACGACACCGACGACCGAGGCGAGCAAACCTTCGACGAGGAACATCCATTGCCATCCCCGGTAACCAGCGATGCTGTCCATTTCCAGCAGGAGTCCAGACAGGGGGCCTCCGAGGCTCAAGGCAAGCGAAGGCCCGAAATAGAAAATACCCATGGCTCTGCCACGGACTGAGTGCGGAAACCAGTAGGTGAGGTAGTAAACAACTCCGGGAAAGAACCCCGCCTCGGTGATGCCAAGCAGAAAACGCAGGAAATAGAAGACGTATTCGGACTCCGCATAGGCCATGGCTGCAGCGACGAGTCCCCAGGACACCATGATTCGCGAGAGCCACCATCGAGCGCCGACGCGATGGAGAATCAAGTTGCTCGGCACCTCCAGAACAGCGTAACCGATGAAGAAAATACCGGCACCAAAGGCGTAGGCGGCTTCACTCAGGCCGGTGTCACGAAGATACGCCTGCTTGGCAAATCCCAGATTGACGCGATCGAGGTAGGCCAGGATGTACATCAAGAGAAGCATCGGCATCAGCCGCCAGAGCGTCCTCCGAACCGCGCGTTCAAGAAGCGCCGGGTCTGATGAGGCGTCCGTGTCGTTTGTGGGGAGCGTCATAGAGAAGAACTCCGTTCAAACCGTTTGGGCTTGAGAGTCCAATGGCATCCGACAGTGGCTCACAGGGATTTGCTTGTTGATGGGTCTGGAAAGTGCAAGGCCGGGTGAAGACGTTCAAGGCGAAATACGGACGAAGGAAACGAAGGATCCTGCCTCCACATTAAAACGATGCTTGTCAGCCACGCATCCAGGAGCAAAGCATCGACCAAGAATCCCACGCGAATGCCATGACGACAAACCCACCGATCACTCGTCGGAGCTTTTTCCGAACCGCCGCAGTCTCCGCTGCCGCGACCGCCATGACGGCGAAGTCCTACTCGCAAATCATGGGAGCAAACGAGCGTGTGAATGTTGGCCTCATCGGTTTCGGTTTGATCGGGCGCTTTCACCTGGCCGCGATCAAGGAACAATCAGACGCGCGCATCACGGCTGTCTGTGACGTGCATCGCGGACGCGTTGAGGCGGCGGCGGAAATGGCGGGTGGCCAGCCCGCGCGCTATGGCGATTTCCGAAAGTTGCTTGCAGACAAGAATGTGGACGCGGTCTATGTGGCAACGCCGGACCATTGGCACGCACTGATGACAATGCTGGCCTGCGCGGCGGGCAAGGATGTCTATGTGGAAAAGCCCACCACACTCTTTGTGCGGGAAGGGCGTTGGATGCTCGATGTGATGAAACGCACGAAGCGTGTCGTGCAGATAGGCACTCAGAACCGCTCAGGGCCACCCTTTCAGCGCGCGCGCGAACTCATTCAGGCAGGACGTCTGGGCAGAATCGTCTCCGCATCGAACAATAACTCCCGAAACATCTCGCCGGGCTTTGGCAATCCGCCTGATGGCACCCCTCCGCAGGACCTGGACTATGATCTCTTCCTCGGTCCCGCGCCCAAGCGTCCCTACAATCCGAACCGCTCCATCTACCACTTTCGCTGGTTCTGGGATTACTCAGGCGGCCAGGCGACAAACCTTGGCCAGCACTCGCTCGATCTCGTCCATTGGATGCTCGGCGTGCACGCTCCCAAATCCGTCTACAGCACGGGTGGACGTTGGTTCCTGAAGGACAACTGCGAAACGCCCGACACCCAGGATATCATCATGGAATACCCGGGCCTCACTGTAACCTGCCAGTATCGGGAGGCCACCGCAGGCGTTGGCGGACTCGGCATGGGCGGGCTCACCTTCAACGGCACACACGGATCGCTGCCAATCTCACGCAAAGGCTTTGAACTCGTCTCCGATCCAAAAATCAACCCGAACAACATGGTCGCAGGCATCCTCGGGGTTAAAGGTCATCCCGTCGGCGGACCGCAACTCGAACCGGAGGAGAAAGGCCAGTTCTGGACGACGCCTGAAAAAGACGAGACTGGCGATGCGATCAAAGACTATTCGCGCCACGCGCGGAACTTCCTCGATTGTGTGAAGTCTCGAAAGCAGCCGCTTTCCGATCTACAAAGCGGCCACGAGGTAGCCACTGCCTGTCATCTCGCGAACATCTCCCTGCGAACCGGTCGAAAGATCGTTTGGGACGCAGAGAAGGAGCAGATCATGGGCGACGCCAAGGCGAACGCGATGCTTCTACGCCCATATCGCAAGCCCTGGGACAGGGAGCTCAAGGCACTGATTTCATGAATCGTCGAGCGTTCATCGCCACTTTGCCTGCACTTGGACTGGCGCGTTCGCTGCTTGCGGCTTCGAACTCCCCAGGAAGCCGCATTGGCATCTGCACCTTCTCCTGTCATCAGCATTGGAAAGCGGTCGCTTCCAAGCAGGAGAACGTGAAATTCAACGATGCTCTCAGCTTCCTACGTTACGCCCGCGAACTCGGCGCGCAGGGCGTGCAGACCGCCTTGCGCAGCAAGGACGCCGTCGCAGCGAAGCAGATCCGCTCGTTAACAGAACAGACCAACGGATACTACGAGGGCGAGTTAAGTCTCCCGAAGAACAGGAGCGACCTGGCCGGGTTTGAAACCGACGTCCGGCTCACGCGCGAAGCGGGTGCCACCGTGGCTCGCGGGGTGCTGAGCAACGGGCGGCGCTATGAGGTTTTTAAGACATTGGAGGATTTTCACTCCTTCCAGGCGCAGGCGAAGCAGACGCTCCAGCTCGTTGAACCGGTCCTGCGCAGACATCGGCTGAAGCTCGCCATTGAAAATCACAAGGACTACACCACCGATGAACTGCTGGACCTGATGGCCAAGATCGGCAGCGAGTGGATCGGGGTGCTGGTTGACACGGGAAACAACATGGCGTTGCTGGAGGAACCGCATGGCGTGATTGAGAAGCTGGCGCCGTTCGCCCTGAGCGTGCACCTCAAGGACATGGCCGTGCAGCCCTGCGCTGATGGATTCCTGCTCAGCGAAGTGCCACTCGGCACCGGCATGCTGGACCTGACGCGCATCGTCCACGCGTTGCTAAGAGCGAATCGCTCCATCGTCTTCAATCTCGAGATGGCTACACGCGATCCCTTGACGGTTCCTTGCCTGACCCCGGGTTACTGGGCCAGCTTCGGCGCCGATCGCAAGACCGCATACCTGGACGCCATGATGCAACGAGTGAAAGCCAATCCACCCAGAGGTCCCATCCCGCAGATGACGGGCAAGCCCGTCGCTCAACAACTTGCCGAGGAAGAAACCAACAACCGCCAGGGCCTCGCCTGGATGCAGAAGCACATTCATTCATGAACACCGCCGTCTCGACGCTACCAGGGATCACACTCTTCAACCTCACCGGCCGTACCGCCCTCATCACCGGCGGTTCAAAAGGGCTTGGTTACGCCATGGCGGCAGGCCTCGCATCTGCCGGTGCGGACGTGATGCTGGTCAGCCGTCACGGCGACCAGGCTCAATCCGCCGCTGCCGGCATTGCCCGGGCTTTTAAGCGTAAAGCCGTCGGTCACGCTGCAGACGTAACGATGCCAGCTGAGGTGAATGCCATGCTCAGCGCAGCTGAACGCGAGTTGGGGAAAGTGGACATCCTCATCAACAGCGCAGGGATCAACATCCGCGGCCCGATATGCGATCTGACTCCGGATCAATACGACCAGGTGATGAACGTGAATGTGAAAGGGACGTGGCTCTGCTGTCGCGCTGTTCTGCCCGGCATGCGTGCTCGAAAGTGGGGTCGCATCATCAACCTGGCGAGCGCGCTTGGACTGGTCGGACTTGCCGGCCGGACCCCTTACACCGCCAGCAAGGGAGCCGTCGTCCAGATGACTCGCACACTCGCTCTCGAGTGCGCTTCCGACGGCATCACCGCCAACTCGATTTGCCCCGGACCCTTCCTGACCGAAATGAATCTGGCCATCGCCGACACCGAGGATGGACGGAAGTTCGTGGTGGGCGCCACCGCACTGAAACGTTGGGGTCGCCTGGAGGAGATTCAGGGTTCGGCCATCTATCTGGCCAGCGACGCGGCCAGCTATGTGACCGGAGCTGCACTCACCGTCGATGGTGGATGGACCGCCCAGTGACTGAGGCGATCAGAAGACCCTATTCGTCCTCGACGACAACGGCCGTGCCGTAGGCCAGCAACTCGGCCGCGCCGCCCATCAGTACAATCGATGGATGGACAGCGCATAGATCGTGGCATTGTCCAGGTGCAGGCGCAGCATGTGATTGCCCGCCGGCAGGTCTTTCACCCCGCGCTCCCGCCAACGAATGGAATGCCGCAGGGAATCGCCGGTAATAGGAGTCGCTTCGTCATAATTGAAGCCGCGCACGCGCCTGCCTTCGCTGTTGAGAACTTCCACCCGGATCGAGCCGGCGACGGCGTCCGCGTTTAACTCCAGGCTTTTCACTCCCGCGAAATCCATCGGCTTAAGGGTGACCTGTCCGATGTTCTCGAGGCGTTTTTTGAGCGTTGGCTGGTCGCTGCGAGGAACGGGTTTCAGGCCGGCGAAACGGTCGCGCGGCATGGTGGCCAGACCAATGCCGGTGGTGAGCTTGAGGTCGTCCGATCCGGTGGCCCCTTTCGAATAGGCCCCGTAGTAAAACCGGATTTCATCATCCAGGATCACCGGCTGCGCACAGAGGAAGATTGCTCCACTGTCAAACTTTCCGCCATCGCTGCGTCCGAGCCAGAACGGTTTGCGAAACGGCCGCCGCCAGTTCAGGCCGTCGCGACTGAGGGCCAGTTCAACGTCCACCACTCCGCCCTGAGTAGCCCGGTTGAGAATCTGAAGTGGCGCGAAATAGATTCCGCCATACTGGAAAACCGGCATGGTGTGAAACTCCACCGATGCGGAATCCTCATCATCCGGAGCGGCCACCAGCTCCGGCTTAGACCACTGGATAAAGTCCTTGCTCTCGATGCGGCCAGTCGCGTGTTTCCAATGCATCCCGCCATCCGGCCCGTCGATCCACATCTTTCCATAAATGGCGAACACCTCCCGCACCGGGTCGTAAAGTGCGTCCATCGCATCCGCCATCGAGAGCGGGATCGACCACGGCCGGTTGGTTTCACCGACGAATGGCACGAGGTCGCCGTAGTCGCCATAGGAAATCCGTGATAACGGACCGCGGGGATGCTTCGTCCAGTGGATACCGTCGGGCGAAAAGGCGACGTTCAAGCCGGGATATTCCACGCCGTTATCCTTGGTGAAGTCAAAGTGGGCCATCTTGTAACGACGGTTTACATCCTGACTCAGGGGATCCACCACCACGGACACGCCATAACGGTCTGAGGTGCCCCCATTTCCCACCAGCACGATGGACGTGTCTTTGGTTCCGTTGTAGTCGAACAGGCCGAGGTTGGGCTTCGTGAAACGCAGGCCGTCGGTGGACTCGGCGTAGGCGACGACACAGCGCCGGGTGCGGTCACGGGCTTCGTCCCCGGCAAACGCCTGATACCACACCTGGTAAACGCCGCTGGCTGGATTGTGATAAACGCTGCACCAGGCGATGGCGGCCTCGTAAGGCTTGTTCCTGCCCGGAATAAGCGGGTTTTCAGAATGTCGCTTCAAAGGCTGCAAAACGCGCTGAGTCCCCGCGCGATAGAGCACGTGGTGATCGTCCACAAAAAGAAGCGTCTGGATTGAAGGCATGGATGCCCCGAACGCGGTGAGACCCGCGGAAGAGGCGGCGACCGACAGCAACAAAGCAGTTAGGCGGAGACCATTTGTGCAGGCGTTACGGGTCATGAATGCACCCCGTTAATAAGGGATACGCCAGGATTTGTCATGTTTGATGCAAGGACAAACGGCCGCGACAGGCGCCGCCTTGGTGGGCATGGATTTCAAGGCTGCATCGTCACGGGCCGCTCCCGCATTCCCTTATTGAAACAGCGTGCGCATCACAGATGCTGCCCTTACTTCATTCAGGACGACCGCGAAGCCCAACTTGGAAACCTATCCACGAACTGGCGTGACCTTGACGGGAATCCTCTCGTCACCGCGCTGGATCATGGGTTCGACGGGCTTGCCTCCGTTGGTGTGGCGTTTGACGGCGTCGGGGTCGGCGTCCGCGCCGAGATCTTCGCCGTTGATGGAGTGAACCTTGTCATCGACCTGGAGTCCGGTACGTGCGGCGGGGGAATCGAAGGCGACGCTTTCGACCACCACTCCCTCGTGGCTGTAGCGGAGCGAAACGCCCAACCGGAACTTGGGCCGGTTGACCAGCGCGGCGAGGCTTTGACCTAGCGCATCAGCCTTGCCCTCACGACTGATGTCCTTGGTGCTAAGAAAGAACAAGCTGTCTGGACCGGTGGTATAGGCCGTGAAGAAGCCGTGCATGTTCCCTCCAACCAACATCCCGCCACCTTGACGCAAGTAATTCCTCACGGATTTGGGAGACAACAGCTTGCCGCCTCGGATGCCTTGGTTCCAGCGATACAGATCGCTCGTGGTCGAGACCATTCCGCCGCTTCCCAGAACCAGCCACGAAGTCTTGCCCCATCTTTTGGGCGAGTTGATAGGCGCATAGTCTTTTCCGCCGTATCGGATGGCCACCTGATCGTCGCTTGCATTGATGTCATCGTAGCGGCTGGTGCGGGTCATGCCTCCGGGGCCGAACATGTGTTTACTCAGAAAACCCATGTAGCTCTCGCTGCTGACCAACTCGACGATCGCGGCCAGAACGCCGAATGCGGAGTGTGAGGGAGCGTGTTCGGTGCCCGGCTCGAAGAGCAACTCAGATTCGAAAATGCGGCGCAGCGCCTCGTCGCGGTCGATCCAGGAATTGTCGGCGTCAGCATCGCTTTGGCGGCCATGGAAATTGAGCAGGCCAGACCGCCCCGTCATCAGATCCTCGATGGTGATTCTTTTTTGTCGTCGGGGACGTTGGGCAGGTGCCTGGCGATGGAGTCGGACGTCTTGAGCTTGCCCATGTCCTCGAGCTTGAGAATCGCCCCTTTCGTGAAGTCGATGGGCCTCGAGCCGATGGCGAAAATCGTGTCGGGCTTGTTGGAGATTTTCTTGGCACGATCGCCCAGGCCGTATCCCTGGTGGTGAACGATCGAGCCGTCGAGAACCACGAGCACCGAACCGCTAAGCCCGGCCGCCTCCTGCTCCTTGAGCTTGTCGGCAAGGTTCTCCCAGGTGAGGTCGATCTGGGGCGCAGTTTTCGTCCTGGCGGGGAGCGCGGTCTTTTCGACAACTCGAAACCCTGTGATGCCACGGGGCGGATTGGAGTCGATCTCCAGGAGGATCGGCGTCCCTTCGCCAGGGCATCCGCCAAAAAGAACCGCGAGCCCTCTCTCGCCTGAAGGAGCGAGATTCACCGTGCTGAAATTGCGGAATAGTTGGCGCATGGCCTTGATGTTCGTCAGCCGCAAGTCCGTCGTTTGGGATGTGCGAAGTGCCGGGGCGAGATTCTCCTCGACGAACTTCCTGGCCGACTCGTCGGTACGCATCTCCATCAACCGCTCGATCGCTCCGACCCGCTCGCGAACCCCAGACCGCGGCGCGCCCACGATGAGCTCCCCCTGAGCTCCCGCCACCGGCGCGAATCCGACAGCCAAGACCATCGCGACCCATATTATCCGATTCATCATTCGAACCGTTGAACCATAACTGATACTGATACCGGCCAATCGTGCGGAACTGGGGTGTGTTGTGATAGCATGCGACTTTCTTTCAATTGAACGCCCGCCCCCGCGCCATGCATGGCGTGCGGATCACGAACCGTGCGGATGCCAGGCAGGGCCGCCATGCGGCAAACAGCCTCGGCATTCCCATTGGTCCACTTACTCTAACGCCCGGGACCGAAGGAAAGTTCGAAATTGTCTCGATGAAGAGACCCAAAGCGGTCGCGCATTGGCGTGAACGGTCAATCGTGAAACGGCGTTACGATTAGAAAGCCCCCTTTCCTCACAACCTGCTTTGGTCTTGGTCAGGCTGTGAAGACGCCGTGCAAGGCGCGATTCGTTCCTGTCGTCCCCACTTCTTCGTCGGCTTGACGGAGTCCTGGCATTTTCATGGGCGAAGTGATGCGCCCGGGGACGGAAAAGGCAATCGACTATCCTAGAGACGGGAATGGAGCCGCATGGAGTGATGCACCAGCTTGGATGAGTTCGGTTTGAGGAGGAACGAAGCCTATTCGCGACGTGAGAAGGTGAGGTTCGACAAGAGCCGCGCCTGCCAAGATGTTGAGCCAGATCGTTGCCGGGCCATTCCTGTTTCCAGGTTTAAACCTCCGGATAGACCCACGGTCCACGATAAGGACGGCTCAGCAGCTTGTTCGACTCAGGATCACCGACGATCTGTTCCTTCGCCGCATCCCACTCGATGCTGCGGCCGGTGCGCCACGAGATCATTCCGAGCAATGGCAGCACGGAAGCGCGATGCGCGACCTCGATGTTCGCCACCGCTTTCCTCCCGCTCTCAATCGATTCGATGAAGTCCGCCCAGAGCAGCTTCATGTTGTGGCCATCGGGCTGTTGGAGCTGCGAATCCTCGTGCTGCTGCTGCGCCTTGGAATCGGTCGGATAGAACGTCCAGCCATCCCGCCAGCCAATGTGCAAGGTGCCCTTTGTACCGTAGAAATAGGCGCCAATGCGGTGTTTCTCGGCGTTGTTATCAGCGAAACGACGATGCTCCCACACGCAGGTGAATCGCTCGAAGTCATAGACGGCGACCTGATGATCCGGCGTGTCGCTGGTCTGCTCCTTTTCGCTGAGCACGGCGCTGCCCGCGACCGGCCGACCGCCGGTGGAGAAGACACGCCTGGGATACTTCTCCTCGCTCCACCAGAGCACCTGATCGAGCCAGTGCACGCCCCAGTCGCCCAGCTGGCCGTTGCCGTAATCGAGGAAGTTTCGCCATCCACCGGGATGAAGCTTCTGGTTGAAAGGCCGCTTCGGCGCGGGACCGCACCAAAGATCCCAGTCCATTCCATCCGGCGCCTCGCTGTTGGCCTGGGGACGTTCACGGCCACCGCCGCCATGTGCGAATATGCGGACCATGCCGACGTCGCCAACCGCGCCGCTCTTGAGAAACTTCATGCCGCTGACGTGATGCGGCCCGATGCGCCGGTGCAATCCGACCTGCACAATCCGCCCTCCCTCGCGCGCGGCCTTGAGCATCGCGCGGCTCTCATTGACGGTATGGCCGGTGGGTTTCTCGACGAAAACGTGCGCGCCAGATTTCACGGCCGCGATGGTCTGGAGCGCGTGCCAGTGATCCGGTGTAGCGATGAGCACAATCTCGGGTTTCTCCTTTTCGAGCAGCTCGCGGAAATCATTGTAGGTCTTCGGCTGGTCGCCATTCAGATCCGTCACCTGCTCGGCGGCGACTTCACGCACGTTCTCATGCACGTCGCACAGACCGACCACCTTCACGCGTCCGCTGGCGACGGCTTCCTTGAGAATGTTCTTCCCCCACCACCCGCAACCAAAGAGCGCGGTGCGATACTTCTTCATCGGATCGGCAGCGCGGACGAACGGCACGGCGGTGAACGCGGCACCGGCCAGGGCGGTGTTGCGGAGAAAACGGCGGCGGGTGAGAGGGGATATGTTCATGAGACTGAGGTGGAATTTAAACCGCAACGCGGATCGATGAGTGAACAGCAGCCGTGGGTTTGAGCCCACAGAAAAACCAAATCCAAGCCGGAACGAGTCATGGGACGACGTCTGAAACAAAGCGGACGATCCTGATGCGCGGGGCGAAGCATCGTGGGCTGAAGTCTACGACTACCATCAGCTCGTCCCACCGCAGCGTAACGACCCAGCCAATCGCAAAGAAGAATCATCTCACTTCTTTCTCACGTCCACCGTCACCACATCGCCACGCGAATTGCGCGCGTAGATGAAACCATTTGCCAGGACGGGCGCGGTCCAGCACTTACCTCCGAGCACCTGGGCTCGAGATGTCGGCTTGAATCCCTCTGACGATGCTGGCGCGACCATCAATTCACCGGCGCCACTCAGCGCGATGAGTTTTCCGTCAGCGAGAATAATGCCGCCGGAACCGAAGTTCTCGTGCTTCCACTTCTCGGTGCCCGTGGCTAAATCCACGCACTTGAGCGACGCCTTCTCAGTGGTATCGCCGTCCACGCCGTAGAGATGACCTTGATGGAGCACCGCGGGATTCATCTGGGTGCGCAGGGATTTCGATCTCCAAAGTTCCTTCGGCTCCGCGCCGCCCAGTTCAAACAGACCAGCGCCCTTGCCGTAACCGCTCGAAAGCAGAATTCGGTTTCCGTCCACGATCGGGTCCGCCGCGTTCACCCCGTATTGCGTGAGCCACTTGATGCGCCAGGCTTCCTTGCCGTCCCCAGGATTCACCGCCAGATAGGCCTGACCATTGCCCATCGTCACCAACGTGTCATTGCCCTGTTTGAAAGGCAGCGGAGTGGAGTAACCAGCGCTCTTGGTCGCAGATTGCCAGAGCACCTTGCCGTCCTTCTTGTCGAGCGCCAGACCGGATTCGCCGACATTGAGAATCAGCTTGTCGCCGAGCACCAGCGGCGCACCGGTGAATCCCCAGTCAGGCACGCGTGACTGGGATTCGGTCTGCACATTCTTGCTCCAAACGACCCTCCCATCTGCGGCTTTAAGACAGAACAAATCCCCCCAACGGCTCAGCCAATAGACGTGTTCTCCATCGATGGTCGCGGACCCAGTCGTGCCGCCGTCGAAATATTTGTCACCGAGTTCGGACGGATAAGAATGTTTCCAAACCACCTTGCCTGCCGTCGCGTCGAAGCAGAAGACCGTGTCTTTATCGTCCGCGTGCCCGACCGTCACCACACGTCCATCCGCCACCGCGAACGATGAATAACCCAAGCCGACGCTGGCCTTCCATGCGATGGCTGGGGCCGCGGCCGGCCACTGATCGCTCCAGCCTGTTTCGGTCGAAACGCCATTGCGCGCGGGCCCACGCCAGTGAGGCCAGTCGCCGGCGAGAGTGGAGACGGAGACAGCTGCCAGCACGGCAGCCACGGAGGCAATCAGGTTGAAGCGTCGCATCGGCAATCCAGACGAATTGAGCCGTCGTTTCTTTCGAAAAATCCCATCACCGACGACGATTCCAATCCAGTACAATTCCGCGTAAGGGGGGTCGGTTCTTGATAATGACTCATGAAGCGCCAGCAGCGTCACGTGGTGTCGAAGTCCTCAGCTCACCTTTGCTCCGCCCAACGGCGAATCGTTTCGCCCGAAAGCGCCCGGCGAACCAGGCGGACTTCCTGAATCCAGCCGTTGGAGGAATCGGCCGGAGGGGCGGCTTAGCAGCCGCCCTGCCACCCCGGCGGCTGGTAAGCCGCCTCTCCGTGCCGCCCCTCCGTGCTCGATGTCGCGTATTTCACCGACCGGATTACGAAGATGTTCAGAAGCTAATGGCTGGAGGCCCGTTCACCCAGTGGGTGAAAACACATGGATCGGCAATCTCTTTATTACACTTTCGGAAGGTGCGGGGACTCGGCGGTCTTCAGGCCGTCCACAGGCAGCGAAAACGGGCGCAAAGAGCGCTTGCTCCCCGCCCGCGCCAGCCTCAAGTTTTCCAAAAATGGACTCGATGGAAAAGCGATGAGTCCTCCGCTTGAAATCCGCTTGCTGGCGCGAACCGACCTGCCGTTCGCTGACTCGTTGCGCGCCCGGGCGGGCTGGAATCAGACGCCCGTTGACTGGGAGCGTTTCCTTGCGCTGGCGCCGGAGGGCTGTTTCCTGGCTCTTTGGAACGGCGCGCCCGCTGGCACGGCGACCACGATGGTCTATGGCCCGGAACTCGCGTGGATCGGCATGGTGCTCGTGCATCCGGACTTTCGCCGTCGTGGCATCGGCGGGGCTTTGCTGCGACGGTGCATCGCACATTTGCAGAGTCGCGGCGTGCGCTGCATCAAGCTTGACGCCACGCCTGACGGCAAACCGGTTTACGCGAGCCTGGGCTTCAAGGCGGAGTGGACGTTAACGCGTTGGGAACGTGCCGCGGCCCCGTCCAAGCCGGCCATGCGTGATCCAAGAGTCAGGACCTGGCAGACTAGCGATGCGGAGGCCATTGAACCGTTCGATGCGGCCGCGTTTGGCGTTTCACGGCGCCAGCTCGTCGAAACCCTGGCGAAGCAGAGTCGGTGCGGGTTGGTTCTGGAAACGGAGCCTGGCCGCGTCGCCGGTTACGGATTGTTGCGGGATGGTTCGCGCGCCCTTTATCTCGGTCCGATCGCGGCGATGGCTTCGGACGTTGCCGCCGGACTGGTCGAGGCGCTCCTTGAACGTGGCGGGGAAGAAAAAATCTTTTGGGACATCCCCGATCAGAATGCCGCGGCGGTCGCCTGGGCCGGACAACACGGCTTCACCGCCCAACGGTCATTGACCCGGATGTATTTGGGGGAAAACGCCGCGCCCGGCAACTCGCAGAAAGTCTTCGCCATCGCCGCCCCGGAAGTTGGCTGAAGTTTCGTCGCCGGTGCGTCACCAGGCTTGGTCCGGCGCCAGTAACCACGAACGCAGCTCAGCCCGTCCTGCATGGATTCAGACCATGAAAACGTTGAAACATTTCTCCTGGTTCAGGGTGACTTTTCTGGCGGCTGCCCCGGGCTGGGCCGTGGACGATGCCATGGCTGCCGTTTCCAGAATGGTCGCGCGCATCCGCAAGTGGTTTGCTAAACTTCGCCCCGGTCCGGCTATTATCCTTGAGTGACGAACGACCGTGAACAACAGGTGCTTGAGCTTTTCGTCCGCCATCAGACGCGGATCAAGGGCTTCATCTCGTCGTTGATGGGCGATTTGGCGGCCGTGCCGGATGTGTTGCAGGAGACGTTCCTGGTGGTCCAGCGCAAGGCCGGCGAGTTTGAGCCGGGATCCAATTTCGTTGCCTGGGCCTTCCAGATCGCCCGCTTCCAAGTGATGGCGGCCCAGACCCAGCACAAGCGCGCAGCGGTGTGTTTG
>VHDG01000008.1 GCA_016871475.1 Verrucomicrobiota bacterium | reverse complement strand
ACCAGCCGGGTGCCGCGCAGATGCAACATGGCCGCGCGCTCATCGAGTCGCGCCCATTTCTCACACGCATCCCGGACGACTCGATCGTCGTCACCGATCGCGTGCCCACCAGCGTGCCCGGCGCGGGTCGTTATCGTTTCGTGGCCACGCGGGATGAGAGCGGCAGCTACGCGATGGTCTATGCGCCCGTGGGCCGGAAGTTCTCTGTGAACATGGACAAGATCACGGGCGCGAAAGTGAAGGCATGGTGGTTCAATCCGCGCGACGGCAAGGCCACCGTGATTGGCACTTTCGAGAACAAGGGCGTGCGCGAATTCACCCCGCCTGATCTCGGCGAGATGCTCGATTCGGTGCTCGTGCTAGATGACGCGGCCAAGAAGTATCACGCCCCTGGATCCCGATGATGCGGGTCCTGCTTCGTCTCCTGGGAGCGCCGGCATCCCTGCCGGCAAGCTTATCGCAAAGAGAAACGCCGGCAGGGATGCCGACACTCCCAGGTTGACCCACGTCTTCGTCGAGGAGAACTGCAAGGCCAAGTCACTCATCTATCGCTGGAAACCATGAACCCTCTCAGGCCACTGTTCTCCGCCCTCATGCTGCTCGCAGCCACGGCTCGCACCCCGGCCGCGGAACCCACCGCGCGCTGGAACTCGTGTACGACCAACTGGAACGCCAATTCCCGCCCAGCAATCGGTGATTGGGGCTTTGACCGTCCGGGCTATTCTCCGGGCGTCTACATCCATGGAGTCACGGTACCCGCGGGTGAGGAGGTCACCAACCCGATCATCTATGACAACGACTGGTGGTTCGATGTCTTCGACAACAACTACCTCTGGGCCCAGACCAGCCTCGGCCGAGCCCATCTTCGCGGCAACATCGTCAGCCGCGACATGTGGGACTGGGAGAAGGGCTACCATTACAAGTTCGAGCAATCATGGAAGGACGGCGAGAAAGCCCTGAAGCTCGCGCGCGATTCCGGCCTGAAGAACATCCCCGATCTCACGCGCGGTTCCGACCGCGTGCTCGTCCGCCCGGAGAGCGGTCGTATCGAGGACACCGCGTCCATGCCCACCGACGGCAGCCGACTCATCGTGGCCGAGGCGAAGAAGGCGTCGCCCGCGAAACCGCTGCTGGTTATTGCCGGTGGACCGCAGACCACGATTGCCAACGCCCTGCTGACGAATCCGGAGATCGCGCCGAATCTCGTGGTGTTCAACCTCACCGTCAGCGACTACGGCTACAACGGCAAGGATGGCTGGGCTGCCTACATCGTGGCGAAGCGGACCCGTTACGTGGACTGGGGCGGCGGCTCGTTCTGGGACCGCGACTCGGTCTTCCGCGCCGAGCACTTCGACGGGCTGCCGGAGAACCCATTCACCACGGACATGAAGCAGTTTATCCGCACCGGCTTGGGCCGCGCGAACCAGCTCGGTGACGGTGCACCGCTGGTGTGGTTGTTTCAGCCAAAGTGCTGGACCGGCGGGGAGGCGCGTCTCGCGGGATTCCAAGGCAAGGCGCTGGTGTTCCGCCCGGTGCCGCCCGGCGGGACCGGCGACGTGCTCGTGATTCCCAAGGCGAAAACTGACTTGAAATCCAGCCGGGAAGAATTCTTCCGGGTCATGACCCAGCCGAATCTCTTCCCAAACGGGAGCAATCTATGAAGCACTGGTCCACCACCCGGCGCGAGTTTCTGCGGCGCGCCGGAATCGCGACGGCAGCCGCACCTTGGTTTATTGGGACGCACTCCCTCCTCGCGAAGGATGCCGCCGCAAAGAAAGGGGTCCGCATCACCGATCACGGCGCGCGCACCCACCGCAAGGAGTTGAACACCGTCGCCATCCAGGCCGCCATCGATGCCGCCCACGCGGCCGGCGGCGGGACGGTCCTCGTGCCCGAGGGGCGTTTCCGCACCGGCGCGTTGCTGCTGAAATCCAACGTCCATCTCCACCTCGAAGCGGGCTCGATCCTCCAGGGCTCCACGGAATGGAAGGACTACCCTGCGTTCAGCGACTGGTCCGCCGGCCGGAAGAAGTGGGGCGACGGCGAATGGTCCAACGCGTTGCTCACCGCCCTCGACGCGACCAACATTCGCATCGAAGGCCCAGGCACCATCGACGGATCGGACTTCACCCGGCCCGGAGGCGAGGAAGGGTTCCGCGGTCCGCACGTCCTCGTGCTGCGGAACTGCCGCGACATCGCGGTTCGCGACTTGACCATCCGCCGCGCCGGCAACTATGCGCTCATGTGCTTCGATTCACGCGACGTTGCGATCACCGGCGTGAAGGTGCGCGGCGGCCACGACGGCCTTCACACCCAGAACTGCGCCCGCTTCCGCGTCCACGATTGCGACTTCCGCACCGGCGACGACTGCTTCGCCGGCTGCGACAACCTCGATTTCGATATCCGCAACTGCCAGCTCAACTCGTCGTGCAACGCCTTCCGGCTCGGCTGCGAAAAACTCGTCGTGAAGGACTGCCGGCTCTGGGGGCCGGGTGAGTATGAACACAAGATCAGCGGGCGGACGAACATGCTGGGGGCTTTCGTCCACTTTGCGCCGAAGGACCGTCATCCGCAGCGTCCCAGCGACGAGTGGCTCATCGAGAACCTGAGCATCGACCGCGCACAGGCGCTGTATCTCTACGACTTCGAGCGCGGCGAGATTCATGTTGGCTTCGCGCCTTCGCTGACTGTGGAGCTTCTTCCGCTGGCCTTGCGCAGGTTTCAGGAATCCAGCCCGGGCGTCCGTGTGCAACTGCACGACCTGTCCACACAGGAGATGTTGCGCGGCCTGCGGGACCGGAAACTGGACGTTGCCTTGATGATTCAGCCGTCCGTGAAAGTGCTGGGCGGGCTGGTGTTTGAGGAACTTCGCCGCTACGCCGTCTGTGTGGCTGTGCATCCGGCGCATCCGCTCGCCCGGGCGAAACGAGTGTCGGTGGACCAGGTGGCCCGGGAGCGATTGGTCGCCTATAGCCTCACCGACTACCCCGAGTACCACGCCTGGCTGGCCGACCTGTTTGCGACCGCGGAACGTCCGCCGCGTATCGCGGAGGAACACGAGGGTTCGACCAGTCTTATCGCCGCCGTGGAAGCGGGCCGGGGCGTCGCGCTGGTGCAGGAGGGTTTCCAATGCCTGGCCGGCCCGCGACTGAAGGTTCGCCTGCTCACTCCCGCGCCGCCGCCGTTCGTGGTGGGTGTGGCCTGGCGTAAAGGAACCGAATCAGCCGCTCTCACCGGTTTCGTGGCCGCCACGCGTGACCTGAACCGGTCCGCCCGTTCCGGCAATCATCACAGCCCCGCGTGAATTGCCAGCGATCGGGCGCTCCGCCAGTTCGAAACCCTCGACCAAAAGGCGGCCGGCACGGCTGACCGCTTGCCCCGTCGCCATCGCCTCGCTTTGGTCGATTCATCTCGGTCGCGTCCAATGATTGCCTCAAGAGGGCATTCTGCTTGCGGCAGAGATTTGTAGGGTTCACGGTTCGCGTCGAGCTGTGAAACGCAAATTTCAATCCGCATTTTACATCCACCTGTTCTGTTTCTCGATGACGGTAGTTCAGGCACTCGGTGCCGACGGGCCGCCGGTGGCCCCGGTCAAGCGGGTAACGGACGACTACCACGGAACCAAGGTCACCGGCCCGTACCGGTACATGGAGGAGTTTACGAACGTCGACGTACAGAAGTGGGTACGGGGGCAGGCCGATTACGCCGACAAGATACTTCGGTCAATCCCTGGCCGCGACGCCCTGCTCAAGCGGATCAGCGAACTTGATGCCGGAGCGCCGTATCGCATCTACGGTTTTGACCGCCGGCCGAAGGGCGACCTCTTCTACTTCAAGCAGCTCGCCGCCGAGAACGTTGCCAAGTTCTATCTGAAGGAGGCCAAGGGCGAGAAGGAGCGGCTCCTGATCGACCCGGAAACTTTTCCCAGGACCGATCAGAAGCAGCACTTCGCCTTGAGCTTTGCCCGTGTCTCGCCGGACGGCTCCAAGGTTCTGTACGGGTTCGCTGCGTCGGGGTCCGAGCAGACGACACTCCGAGTGTTCGACCTGACTGCCGGCAAAGACCTGCCCGACGCCATTGACCGAATGGAGGCTGAGTACGCCTTGCCGTCCTGGTTTCCTGACTCCAGCGGGTTTGTCTACAGTCGCCGCCGCAAACTCCCGGAGAAGGCCGACCCCACCGAAGGATACAAGTACACCCAGGCGTTCCTGCATACTCTCGGCACCGATCCTGAGAAGGACACGATGGTGTTGGCGGAAGGAGCCAACGGCTCGCCGAAGCTGGCTGAGATGGATTTCCCAGCGGTGCTGCTGCCGGCCGGGTCGGATTGGGCCATTGGACAAGTGAGGCACGGGGACGAGACCGACATCAGCCTGTACGTCGCCCCACGCAACAAGCTTGGAAGCCGTGACCTGGCGTGGCTCAAGGTGTGCGACCGGGGCGATCTGGTGACCGAGTTCGCCGTGCGCGGAGACGACCTGTTCCTCCTGACCGCCAAGGACGCCCCGCGTTTCAAAGTGGTTCGCACTTCGCTCGCCAAGCCGGACGTTGCCAAAGCGACGGTCGTCATACCGCCGGGTCCCGCAGTGGTGAATGGTTTCGCTGTAGCGAAGGACGCGCTGTATGTGAGCATGAGCACCGGTGTGCCAAACACGATTCTCCGTGTGCCCCACGACACCAGCAAAGCGGAACCCGTGACGTTGCCAGCAGACGAGCCGTCCGCGTTCCTGGCCGCCACACGTTCCGACCTGCCGGGAACCTGGCTGATAGTGTCTTCGTGGACCCGGGAGGGCAGGCTGCTAGCCTTTGACCCAGCGGCGAAAACACTGACCGATACCGGGTTGCTGCCTGTCGGCAAGTTCGCCGCCCCCGACTGGCTGACCAGCACTGAGGTGATGGTCCCCAGTCACGACGGCGTGAAGGTTCCGCTATCGATAATTCACCGCAAGGACATCAAACTCAACGGCTCCAACCCGACGCTGATGAGCGGTTACGGGGCTTATGGGTTTGGCAACCCGATGTACTTCGACCCGGTGAACCTGGCCTGGCTGGAGCGTGGCGGAGTATTGGCTACAGCTCATGTCCGCGGCGGCGGGATCTTTGGGAAGGAGTGGCACCACGCCGGTCGCCGGGCCACCAAGCCCAACACGTGGAAGGATTTCATCGCCTGTGCCGATTACCTGGTAAAGGAGGGTTATACCAAACCGGCGAAGCTGTGCGGCGAGGCGGGCAGCGCTGGTGGCATTCTCATCGGCCGTGCGATCACCGAGCGGCCAGACCTTTTCGCGGCGGTCCAGATCAGTGTCGGGTGTACGGACATGCTGAGGTTCGAGACGACCATGAACGGCCCGCCGAACATCCCGGAGTACGGCACGGTGACGAAGAAGAACGTTAGCGCTGCAATCAGTGTCGGGAGCAGTTTCTGTAGGGTCATAAAATTTGCGATGGCTTCGGATCCATTGTTAGGAGTGTGCTTCTTCACGCCCCACGGATGATGGAGATCCGCTTTCCAAGCAGTCGTGGCGGGCGACTTTCTGCCGATAGCCACGCATGTCAAGCGCTGGCGGCTGGATCTCGAAAGTCTCGGTCGGTGATTCGCGAAGTATCCAAGTCCGTGGGACGATCTCGCCGCGCGGAAATCGGAGTTCCAACGTCATCGACGTCTCCATCCGCAACTTCACGGCCGGCTTCAACTGCTACTTTTCAGGAGTCTGAGAAACGACCGGAACGGCACCGTTCCAGACGCTCGGTAAAAAGAAAAGGTGCCGGCTGCTGAGCCGGCACCTTGTTCAGGGTTGGGAGGGAGACGCTTGTTCAACGGTTACCACCATCCGTAGGCGTGGTAGCGATGGTTGTGGATCCACTTGGGATAGATCGCCTCAAGATGATACCGGTTCGCATAGCTTCGCAGCATCCCAAACCAGTTCTTGTTGAAGACGAACAGATCATCCCATCCACCATTTCCACGGAAGTCCGCCACGTGGAAGGAATCGCTGTCACCCAGGTTCCAGGATCCAATCCAGTCGTCCTGCCAGCTTCCGCTGAAGGTGCCGTTCCCGTTCGACTTCAGGATGCCCAGATACTGGGTGGACCAGTTTTTGGAGTTGTAAACCACGAGGTCCTGCCTGCCGTCGCCGTTCACATCCGCCACTTGAAACCGGTCGCGGCGTGCCATGTCCCAGCCTGGAATTGCTCCCTCATAACGATGTCGGAAGCTCAGCTTGCCTTCCACCATCGCGAAGAGCCCCAGGTATTCAGGAGTCCAGTTGCGGCCGTTGAATATGGCGAGGTCCGCAGTGTTGTTGCCATCAAAGTTCGGGATGAACAACTCATCCTCGCGTCGCATGGTCCAGTAGAGGCCCCCATTGATTCGGATCTCACCATAGAATCGCTCGGTGAGTCCCAGTTGAGCGCCGGTGGAGCGATACGCCAGGAGATGAACCTGGTTCCAGTCCTGCGTGTTGTGCGCGATGATGTCAGCCCGTCCGTCGCCGTTGTAATCGCCCACATGAAACTTCTCATGACGTCCCATTTCCCAGTTCGGGAGATATCGATCATAGCGACGCACATAGGTGAGGCTTGTGCCGGTTGAGCGGAGCATCAGGAAGTAAGGCATGCTCCAGTCGGTGCCGTTATAAACCATGAGATCGACCCGTCCGTCGCCGGAGAAATCTCCGGCATAGAACTTGTCTCCCTCCTTCATGGCACCCCAGCCAGGCAGGTCCTGGTCGAATCGACGGACAGGAGTGAAGCTGTTCCCTGTGGACTTGAGCATGCACAGGTAAGGCTTGTTCCAGGCATCCAGGTTGATCACATACAGATCGGTCTTGCCGTCATTGTCGAAGTCGGCGGGCACGAGTATGTCGCTGCCGCGGAATTCCCAGGATTTCGACTTGGATGCATTGTAGAGGATGTCGGTGTGATACCAGACCGGGTTCAGAACTCCTGTGATCGGGCGTGTGCGCTGGCCGGTGACAGGATCGTTGGGGCCTGGGTTGCGATCAGCTGCGAGATACAGGCTGAGCTGCCGGTCATCCAGGATGACCAGGTCGGTCCGGCCGTCGCCGTTGAAGTCGCCCACGACGCTCTTTCGGAAGTCCGCATCCTGCCTGGAGCGTGCAGCATCCCTCATGGCGGTGTAACCCACGGGGTTGTGCACCGGGGAGTTGTTGTTCATGCGGCCTCTCCAGGAGGGACGATAGATGCCATTCCACCACTGGCCTTGGCCGATGGTGCCACCTGGGAAGAGTCCGACGTCCTGGGTGTTGTCGGCGATGTTGGCGAAGGCCGTGGGTACCGGGCGCGTGCCTGGGATCCAGTCGTTCCACTCGATCTGGTTCCTGCTGACGGCCTTGGTGAGGTTGACGTTGTCCGGCTCGCCACCGTTGTACGATCCGCACCCAGCGTCACCCTGGTTGCACTGATACTCATCGCCCAGCTTTCCAAAGAAGTGCCCAAACTCGTGTCCGAAGACGGTCCAGTCCGCACCGCGGGTAACGGCGAAGTGATGTCCGCGAGCGCATCCACCCTGGCCGGTTGTGTTGAGGATGATCGCCTTCACGTTCGCCTCGGGGATCAGGGAGTTCACCAGGGCGTCGATGGCGGCTTGTGTCCCGGGGCCGGGCTCCATCCAGCAGCGGTTCCAATCACCGCTGTATCTGTAGCCGAGGGCGGTGTCTTTCGTTGATGTGACCTGCCCGCTGCCGTTGACACGGGTCACACCGGACTCCGTTGAGTAGGTATTAATGCGGAAGATGTTGATCGCATTGAGAATCTCGGGATGAACATCACGCTTGAGCAGGTCATCCATCACCACATTCTGGACGTAGTTGTTGAACGCGTTCTGATCCGCAGTGGTGTCAGCGAATCCTTCTGCGATCAGCACCATGTTGAACTTTTTGGACTTGGGGCCGCTGCTGTGCAGCTGGGTGATTGTGGCCGCTTTCGTGACTCCGGCCAGCTCTGCTCCCTGAAGACCGAAGCCGGTCCGGCCTGTGGTCGAAACCAGCCGGGTCAATGTCTCGCCGGCGGCGCTCCCGAGCAGCTGGAAATGCTGGATGTTCTTCAGGAACGTTTCGGGGGTGAGCACTCCGAGCCGGGTTGGTTTTACATATCGGTAAATCTCCACCTTCATCCCTGCGAGATCATCGTCTCCATCGAGCACCGGGATCTGCAGCCGGAGGTCTTCCTTTGTCCGCGGGACGTGGCTATGAGAACCACGGAAGGGTGGATAGTATGCGCGCCCTTCGAACGGATCGGCCTCTGCTCCGATGAAGTAGATGCCTTCGGGTTCATTGAGACGGCTCTTGCCCGATTTCACCACGTAGATCAGGGAGCCGGGTGGAGGGTTCTTGGGGAGCTCATCCTCGTCGAGGAAGGAGCGTCCGCTCAGTGGGCTGCCCGGGACACTCAACGCCGCAGTGGCTCGCAGCCCCCCGTTGACCCCTAGGTTGAAGGTGAACTGAAGATGGCGGGTCTTCTCGACCACTCCCCGGATGGGCAACTGATCCACCTCGGGGGAGTCTGGCACTTCCAATTTCAGGCCCTTGTCGTTTTCGACGCTGGGCTGGATGTCCACTGACAGTCTACCGGGTCCTTTCAACCCTGGGATCCCTGGAAAGCCCTGGTCGATCTTTCCCTCCCCAACATCACCTGGAAGATCGGGCAGTCGCTTCACCTGGGGTGTCGTCGTCCCGAGGCTGCGGGCAGCGAATCTCCCATCGTCCTTTTCCGGACCCAGCGTCCAGAGTTTGACCCCGGCGCCGTCAAGTGCGTCCCCCAATGTGCGTCCCTTGCCGGACAGGGGAGGCAGAATCCGTGAGGGCCCGCTGTCGTTGGTCCCAAAAATGCCAAAACCAGACTTTGCCGACAGGGTTTGCAGCAGCACGCTGGAAGGCATCTCAGATCCGGTGCGGACGGAAACTGACTCGCCATCGTCCTCAACCGCCACATCGAAACTGTTCACAGTGAAGCGGAAGAACCGGTGTGGGACGGAGGTTTTTCCGTCCGAATGCATGAGTGGGGCGGTGAAGGCGATGGGGTTAAAACTCGCCACGAATGTCGGAGCCGAAATGTTAACCCACTCGCCGCCCGCAACGTCATCACGGGATTGAAGAGTGATCTGGGTGTTGGGTTCACCTTTCACCAGGATATCCACAAACCCGCCCGATCCCATGTCATCGAAGACCGGGGTGATGGAGGTGATGGTGGGTTGGGCTGCGATCAGCGACCCGCCGGCGGCGGATATGGCTGCAAGGAGGGTTTTCCAGGGGGGTCTGAAGTTGTTGTTCAGCATGGTATTTCTCAGTGTTGTTGGGGGCAGAGTGAGGTGCGTCGCCCGCTGCCGGGCTGGGACCGCTCTAACGCCCTAGTTTGTGCATCTGGGAGGGATACGGCGGGTGGCGGGGGATTCTTTCAACGTACTTACAGTTTTGTAATCCCCAGGAAAGGTTCCAGAAACCTCAGCGTGTCACATTGACGGCAAATTGTATTACGACCAGTTTCCACAAAACGTGAATGAGCTTATGAAACCACTAGTGACAAACTTGCAAAGTGTCTGCCTGGCTGGCGGAAGCCTGCTCCTGGCCACCCTCCTGTGCCTGGCCCCAGCATCTTCCACCCTGGCGAAAGACGAGAAGAATCCGCCGATCAAGCTGGCCATCGACGGTTCTCCCATTCAACGCGACGGAAAGTTCACCGCCAGCTTCTCGCATGTCGTGAAGAGGGTGAGTCCGAGTGTCGTGAAGATCTACGCGACGGCGAAGCCAAAGTCCGCTGCCCAGAATCCTCTCATGGACGATCCCTTCTTCAGGCACTTCTTTGGCGATGTTCCGCAGGGGCGAATGCCACGCATGCCGAGAGAGCAGGGGCTGGGGTCGGGAGTCGTCGTCACTTCCGATGGCTACATTCTGACCAACAACCATGTCGTCGAGAATGCCGACTCGATCAAGGTCTCCTTCGGCGAAGGGGAGAAGGACTACACCGCTGAAGTAGTGGGGAAGGATGACAAGACGGACATCGCGCTGCTGAAGGTTGACGCGAAGGGGCTTCCGGCCGTGACCATTGCAGACAGCGAGAACATCGAGGTAGGGGACGTGGTTTTCGCCATCGGCAACCCATTCGGCATCGGCCAGACTGTGACCATGGGTGTGGTGAGCGCCACAGGCCGGGTTGCCTTGGGGTTGGACTACGAGAGTTTCATCCAGACGGACGCATCCATCAACCCAGGTAATTCCGGTGGCGCGCTCGTCGATGCTGCTGGACGCCTCATCGGAATCAACACCGCGATCCTGAGCCGCTCGGGGGGGAATCAAGGGATTGGTTTTGCTATTCCCATCAACCTTGCACGCTTCGTGATGGAGAGTCTGGTGCGTGATGGGCGCGTCGTACGAGGTTTCATGGGGGCGATGCTCCAGCCGGTCAACGCTGCCCTGGCCAAACAGTTCGGTCTCACTGAAGCCTCGGGAGCGCTTGTTTCCGAGGTGGTGAAGGATTCTCCTGCTGGCAAGGGAGGTTTGAAGGATGGTGATGTTATTCTGGAACTCGACGGCAGACCGGTCAGAGACAGCCGTTCCCTCCGGCTCCAGATCAGTCAGATCCTGCCAGGCACGAAGATCGTGCTGGGTGTTCTCCGCGATGGGGATCGTCGCAAGATCGATATTGTGTTGAAGGAGCGTCCCTCCGACCTTGCCTCGGCGGGCGATCCCGTGCGGTCTGCCAATGAGTCTGATCCCCTCCAGGGGGTTGTTGTGGCCGATCTGAATGAATCAGTGCGCAAGCGGTTTCGCGTTCCTGAGAGCATCGAGGGCGCTCTAGTCACTGAAGTCCAGGAGGATTCCCCCGCGGCCGAGGAAGGTTTGAAGGTCGGGGATGTGATTCGGGAGATCAATCGTCAGAAGGTGGAGAATGCCGACCAGGCCATTGAGCTCAGCGAGCGATCGAAGGGGGACACCATCCTTCTGCGGGTGTGGAGTCGCGATAGCAGTGGGGGAGGAGCGAACCAATACATTGTTATTCGCAAGGAGGCCAAAAAATGATGTGTGGCCAGGGTCAAGGGATGGAGAGCCTTCGGGCTCTCCGCCTCTGGATGGCGGCGGGGGCGCGTCGAACACCGGTTCGGGAATGCCTGGGCTGATCTCATTTCGCAGGTTGATTCTCCACTGAGCTTTGGAGTTAATCGAAGGCGTCATGCGCGTGCTCATCGTTGAAGATGACAAGAAGATCTCCTCGTTCATTGTGAACGGGCTGAAACAGGCGGGTTTCATGGCTGATGGCTGTGCTGATGGCGAGGAAGCCCTGATCATGGCGCGTTCCTCCCCCTATGATGCCGTCGTGCTCGATCTCATGCTTCCGAAGCGCGACGGTCTGAGCGTGCTGACGACCCTTCGCAAGGAGGGTATTCGGATGCCGGTCATCATCCTGAGCGCCAAGGCGAGCGTGGATGACCGGATCAAGGGGCTTCAGGCGGGCGGGGATGACTATCTCACCAAACCGTTTGCGTTCTCGGAACTGTTGGCCCGCATCCAGGCCCTCATCCGGAGGGCGAACCAGTCGGCCGAGCCCACAAAGCTCGTGTGCGCCGATCTGTCGATTGACCTGCTCACAAGGGAAGTGATTCGTGGCGGGGGCAGCCTTGAGCTTCAGGCCAGGGAGTTTTCGTTGCTGGAATACCTGCTGCGCAACCAGGGTCGGGTGGTGACCAAGACCATGATTCTTGAGCATGTCTGGGACTACAGTTTTGATCCCCAGACGAATGTCGTGGATGTGCTGGTTCATCGACTTCGCTCGAAGGTGGACAAGGACTACACCGACAAGCTGATTCATACGATTCGAGGAGTAGGTTATGTCCTTAAGAAGTCTTGAACGTCTCACCCGGACGCTGAGCTTTCGTCTCAATGCCTGGTATGCCTGTGTGTTCGTGGCGAGCACGGTCGGGCTTTACGTCCTCCTGTATTTCCTTCTCTCCAGTGCGATCGAGAAAAAGGACCGGGAGGTGATCGAAACACAGCTCAAGGAGTTTGCGGCCATCTATCAGTCGAGCGGCCTTCGCGGAATGCAACGACGGGCTGAGTCAACGGCAGAAGGCGGCAAGACCCGGAACTACTTTGTTCGACTCGTGGATCCCGCGGGCAAGTCCTACATCGTCTCTGCACCTCCAGAATGGGTCGGGTATGAGTCTTCAGAGGTTCAGATCGGGAACCTACAATTGCAGGTGAACACTCCGTATTTGCGTGTTCCGAAAGACAGTGAGAGAGACTGGACCCTTGGTTCGTACACACTTTTTGACCGGATGGAGCTCCAGGTCGGAAGAGTGGCCAATAACCGGGAGATGCTGATGGAACCCTTTCGGCGAACCTTCCTTTGGGTGATGACCCCCACGCTTCTGCTGGGGCTCGCAGCCGGGGCGATTTTTTCCTATCGAGCCACCCGGCCGATCCGACAGATCGTGGTGGCGGCCAAGTCAATCATCGATACCGGGAAGCTGGATGCTCGTGTGCCTGATGCACAGGCGGAGGGTGAGTTGGAGGAGCTTGCGAGATTGTTCAACCACATGCTCGACAAGAACCAGGGGCTCATCCGGAGCATGCGGGAATCACTCGACAACGTGGCGCACGACCTTCGGACTCCTCTCACCAGGTTGCGCGGGATTGCCGAGCTCGCTTTGCAGAAGCCAGAGGACGTCGCGGCCACTCAGGAAGCTCTTGCGGATTGCGTCGAGGAGTCTGACCGGGTGCTGACCATGCTGCGTACCCTACTCGATGTGGCTGAAGCTGAAGCGGGTGTCATGCGGCTTAACCTGGAGCGGTGGGACATTTGTTCGTTGTTGGAAGAGGCTGCGAGCATTTACGAGTTCGTGGCGGAGGAGAAGCGGGTGAAGCTTACCTACGAACTTCAGCGGCCGTGTTTTGCCACCATTGATACCAATCGAATGCGACAGGTGTTCGGCAATCTGTTGGACAATGCGATCAAGTACACCCCGGAAGGCGGAGCGGTGATTGTGCGAGCCAGGTCGGAACCTGGGGCAGTGGTGATCCAGTTCCGTGACAACGGAATGGGAATTCCCTATGAGGAGCAGAGCAAGATCTGGGATCGGCTTTATCGAGGAGACAAGAGTCGTTCCCAGCGGGGTTTGGGACTGGGGTTGAGCCTGGTGAAGGCGGTTGTGGAAGCTCACCAGGGAGACGTGAAAGTGGCGAGTCTTCCTGGGGAGGGATCTGTGTTCACGGTCCGGTTGCTTGATACCAAGCCCGGTGCATTGGTGGCCTCGAAGGCGGCTTGAGGCTAAGCCGGAACGATTCAGTAGGACAACGGCCATTTGCTTGATCCTCTTGCGAAGTGCTTCGTTGTTCTTCGTTTACGTATTTCAGTTCAATACGCGCACTCCTCACGCCTCGCACTTCACAAGAGTCTGCTGCGCAACTGTCCACTGGCCTACTGAATCGTTCCGGCTAAGGGAGATGAACTCGGGCGATGCGGAGCAACTCGACTGACCGGGTACGGGAGGCGGCAACCGAAGATCGCCTTACTCTCTGATTTTGCATGATCGATTCAACCTGAACTCCGAAGTTGAAAACACGGATGGCGGGTATGACACGGATCACGAAGCCGTTCCACCTGCGCGGCCGGGTTTCTAAATGTCCAGAGCGGATCGGGCGGAGGTTTCTTTCCATTCGTGCCATTCCCGCATTCCGCGGTTCTCCACTTCGGTTTTCAGGTTCAACGGCCGTTTTCGGGCTCAACTGGGTGCACGTCACTTTTTGTCAGTTCGACCGTCCTTCGCAAAAAATTCGACGGGGTTCTCACATCAATCCATCCGGATATTTGGGTTCATGATATGCACACCCACTGGATATAAGTTGGCTGTAACCGATCTCCTGTGGTAATCGTCTTCCACGTTCGATGAAAACTTGCATCAACATATCAACCACGGGTTGGCCGACGATGGCGGTCGCGAAAGCGACACGTCATAGCCGGTATGGCCAGGGTTGTGCGTTAAGCCTTGGACTATCCATGGCAACCCTCGGGCAACACCCCGAAGGAAATCTGGATAGACTCGGTGTAGGCAGGTTCTGAGGAACGAAGACAAATTTCTCCCTAACCCTGCTTACCGAAAAGTAAGCAGGGTTTTTTATTCCCTGAAACTGACGGTGAAGTGGCAGCAACGAAAGGTAACGATCTGTGAACGAGAACAAAGCGACGTCTTGATGATGTCTGACAGTGCCAAACGAATTAGTGCGTCCAGCCTTCCTCCCGATCTGATCGCGAGCACGGCGGACAGGCAGGAATGCTCTGGCGTTCCACCGATGGGGTCTGCCCACAGGTCGCTGAGAAGCGCGCCACGATCGTTTGCAACGCTTTTACAATTTAAGGGCTTTTTGGGAGGTGTGCCCCTAAACACCGAAACAGCCGCCGTGAATCCGCGGGTTGGTATCTCGATGAGATAGCAAGAGGTGTTTGTTCTTTATTGAAATGACATGGGCCGGGAGGAGTTCAGTGCAGAATGCAGAATGCGGAATGCATAATCCTCTCGGCCCTTCTGGGGGGCGGGCTATCCTTCAGTCAGTAGCAGCTAAGTTCCGTTTTGCGGTGTTGATCGAGGAAATACAGATGGCTAAAAGCTCGGTTGCTTCTTTCATCAGTTTGGCTGCCATCTGCGCATCAATCTTCCCTGACTCTACCAACAGCTCCAACCAGTAGGCGCACTCGTCAGATTCCTCGAGTACATCGCCCATTTTGGAAATAAAGGCGGGCTTGGATTTTGCGCGACAGGCGGCCCGATAGTTGGCGCCCACTGACGTTCCGGCGCGGAGAAGCTGACGTCTCAAAATTCCGGTCGTTTCGTTCTTTGGGAGCAGCTCGCAAAACTCGATGACTTCAAGCGCGAATCGTTTCGTCCTGATCTGAAGGTTCTCATTCCTCATGGCGGCCCAGACGCTGCCAGCACTTCAGTGAAGAGTGAAGAGTGAAGAGTGAAGAATGAAGAATCCTCTCTCGCCCACCAGCCTTCGCCAAGGCTTCGGCTGGCAGGCCAGCTTTACGGAGTCGACGCCACAGTAGACCGGCACCGGACTTTTAATCCGGTTTGGTGAGGTTGCAACTACCTCCGGCTCCACCAATTGAATGCAGAGTGAGGAATGAAGAGTGGGGAATGAGGACTGTCTCGTGGTGTAACAGCAGCATACCGGGTTTTGACCCCGATGGTCTTGGTGCGAATCCAAGCGAGGCAGCCAATCCTCTTGTTTCAATGAAGAACAAACACCTCAAACTCGCGGAGCAGTCACTGTGTGCATGGCGGACCTGTCCGCCGTAGCTGCGAAGCGAAGGCGGATGCTCAACGCTGAAGATTTTATGACCGACATTTTGACCAAAGCCACTGTGCTCGTTCTGAACCGCAACTGGCAGGCGATCAACATTCGCACGCCGCAGGATGCATTCTGCCAGATGGCGACCCACGTGGTCACGGCACTCGACATCGAACTAGGTGATGATGCAGGTGCCAAAGCCATCCGCCCTGTCACTTGGGCGGAGTGGATCACGCTGCCGGTGCGCGATGGCGACAACGCCGTGCGGACCGCGCGTGGCGCGATTCGTGTGCCGACGGTGATTGTGGCGGTGAACTTCGCCAAAGTGCCGAAGAGGCGCCCCAAGCTCAGTGCCAGGACGATTCGCCAACGCGACGGCAATCGCTGCCAATACACGGGCCGCCTCCTGCACCCGGACGAAGGCAGTCTCGACCACGTGCTGCCGCGCTCGCGTGGTGGCGCAGACACGTGGGAAAACCTCGTCTGGTCTGCGAAGGACGTGAACCAGCGCAAGGGCGACCGGCTTCCGCACGAGGCCGGCCTGAAACTGTTGAGTGTCCCGCGCGCACCAAAGGAACTGCCGGTGTCGGCGCTCATTCGAAACGCCCACGGTGTTGCGGAGTGGAAACTGTTCCTTAATGAGTGAAAAACGGGAGAGCGAGCATCAAAGCTCGCTCTCCCAGCTCAAACGTCACAAACTTTTCCCACGTGAAGCCAGACCGATTAGAACCGAACGAGCTTTTGAATAAACTTATGAAAGCCGCAAGTTGGTGGCGTCGGTTTTTTCAAAGCAACGATGCCGAGGACATTCACCAAATCATCTCCGAATTATCGCCACTCGATTTGGCGACACTCGACCAGAGGGTTCGGGAAAGTTGGACTGCATATAGATTTTACGAAGTGCAGAGTTGGCAGAACCTTCGGCCTTCCGACGTTGCTCGTCTGGCACAGTCGAAATTCCCGACGACCCTTGTCGGACTGGCGAGTTCTCATTTCAGTGGCTACGTCCGCGAGGCCGCTGTCGCTGAATTGGCTTCGCAACGCACGGGCGAAGAACTGCCGTTTTTGCTCATTCGGCTCAACGATTGGGTGTCGCAAGTTCGCGATGTGGCCGGGAGGGCGGTGCAGGCGCGGATCGAACCAGCATATGCGGTTCACTTTCTTAAAAACATAAGCCTGGTGCTTCACCTGCGAGCGTGTGGCCGTGTTGAGAGGCAGTTCGTTGATCAGATTTGCGACCTGCTCAAGCGTGTTGAGTGCAGAGATGTTTTAAGAGCCGGAACAACGTCCAAGGATAAGGCGGTTCGGAAAATCTGTTTTCAGTTGGCTGCAGAGGCAGAGCCGTCGACGCGCGCGGTGATCGTTCGGACGGCAATGACTGATCCTGATGCCGTCGCACGTTCCTGGGCAGCCCGTCATCTCCTTCCTGACGTGTCGTCGGATGAACTGCCCGGGGTTATTGAACCAATGCTGAAGGATCGCTTCAGGCCTGTTCGTCG
>VHDG01000007.1 GCA_016871475.1 Verrucomicrobiota bacterium | reverse complement strand
CATCACTCCCACCCGCCCCTTCTCCTCTATCACCCTCGCCACCACTTCCCGCTCTATCCCGGGCTTCGTCTCTCCTCTCGCCCCATGATCCACTCCCTCTCCCTGCCCAAACATCCACACCCGATACTGCTCCACCGCTTCCTTGAGCGTCACCTTCTCAGGCTTGATCCCCTGCCATCCCACAACCACTTCCTTCAATCCTTCTCTCCCTCGCCTCTGCCCCTTCATGAAGACCAGATACACATGACACAAGGATTACACTGCGGCGACCCTCGATCAGATCCTGGGGGAGGCCGTGGACAGAACCCCTGGTGTTTTCGGTGAGGACCCATGACTCCATGCTGTCCGTCAAGTGGACCAAAAACTACCCTCGGCTCAGGGACTCGAACCATCACCTGCTGGCGGAGCAGGCGGCCGGAACGGTTCGATCGCGAGCGAGGCATGCCGGCAGGCAGCGGGGGTGGTGTTGTGTTGATGTTCAGAAGCGGGGGGCCGGAAGGGGAAGCAAACCTTGCGGGAGCAAATATCTGGTGTCTGCCGCCGCTCGAGCATAGGGTAGCCGGGTGAAACCCCGAGGGGATCGAGTTCGTTCCGCCCAGGGCAAGACTGCCGGCCCACGCACAACGAGTGCGCCATCCCACTCCCGGCCCACGCCACTCAAGCGGTGGGTTTTCCGGCTGGCTCCGCTTGCCCTGCTGTTCGCCGCTTTCTTCGCGCTCGAGGCAGGACTGCGCTGGACCGGCGTTGCGCGTTCGCCGCGCTACTTTCTCCCGGCGCTTCACCAAGGGGAAAAGCGGTGGATAGAGAACCTGCGGTTCGGATGGCGCTTTTTTCCGAAGCAGATCGCCCGGACGCCCCAGCCGATCTCCATCCGCCAGGCCAGGGCCCGGGAGGACTTCCGGGTGTTCGTCCTGGGCGAATCAGCCGCTTTGGGCGACCCCAATCCCGCCTTTGGCATGCCCCGGATCCTGGAGATCCTGCTTCAAGAAGCACTGCCTCATCGGCGTGTGCAGGTGGTCAATGTGGCGATGACCGCCATCAATTCTCACGTGCTGCGCGAAATCGCTGAGGAGTGCTCAACCCGGGAAGGGGATGTCTGGATCGTCTATGCGGGAAACAACGAGGTAATCGGCCCCTTTGGTGGAGGCACGGTTTTCGGAAGACAGGCCCCGCCTCGCGCAGCCATTGCTGCAAGCCTTGCCTGGCGCGGGACGGGAATCGCGCAACTTCTTGAGTCCTGGGTTGCTCGTGCCCCCTCCGTTCAGGATGAACGCGCGGGGTGGACGGGGCTGGAGATGTTCAAGGACCAGCAAGTCGCCTGGGCGGATCCCCGGCTGAAGAAGGTTCACCAGCATTTTGAGGCGAACCTGGACTACATCGTGAAAAAGGGGCTCGCGGCGGGTGCACGGGTCGTCCTGTCGACAGTGGCCTGCAACCTCCGTGACTGCGCCCCGTTTGGAGCCTCGCTTCCGGGCGGGATTCAGCCCGATCTCGCGCGGCGCTGGAACGCCCTCTATCGGGATGGAGTCGCCGCGGAGTCACGGGCGGACATGACTTCCGCGCTGGAACTCTACCGGGCAGCCGCTGAACTGGAGGCGGCGCACGCCGAACTGCAGTTCCGGATCGCACGCCTGCTTGCCGCCCAGAGCAAGGACGCCGAGGCGAAAGTCCACTTTGGTCAGGCCCGCGACCATGATGTGCAGCGCTTTCGGATCGACTCGGCCGCGAACGAGATCATCCGGCGCGTTGCCAAACGCCATTCCGGCGAGCAACTCGGCTTTGTCGATTCCGAGCAACGCCTCTCCGAGACATCGCCCGGGGGGATCCCTGGCCGGGATCTTTTCCTGGAGCACGTGCATTTCAACTTCGAGGGCAATTACGCCCTGGCCAGGCTTTTGGCTCCGGAAGCACTCAGGACGGCCCGGGCTGGATCCGGGACCGCGCCGAGGCCGATCCTCACCCTGCAGGAATGCGCCGCGCGGCTGGGGTTCAGCGACTGGGATCGATACCAGACACTTCGCAAGATACACGAGCGACTTCAGGGGCTTCCTTACACGATCCAGCTGGATCATGGCGAACAACTGGAGCGGGTTCAGGGGGAGATGGCCTCCCTGCGCCCGTCCCTGGAGCCCGGGGCTCTCAGAGCGGCGGCCGCCCGGGTTGGGGATGCGGTGAGGAGACGATCTGACGATTGGGTGCTTCGGGATCAGCACGGTAAGCTGCTCGAGGCCGCCGGGGACGTGGAGGGGGCCGTTGCGGCATGGATGAAGACCCACGAGCTCATGCCTCACTTTGTGAACGCACCCTATCAGATTGGGAACCTCCTGGATTCGGCGGGAAGAAGTCGCGAGGCGGAGCCGTTCCTGCGCGCCGCTCTCCAGCCGATGCCGCACTTCGTGGAGGCTATGAATGCATTGGGGCTCTGCCTCACGGCGCAGAAGCGGTTTGCAGAGGCGAACTCATGGTTTGCGAAGGCGTTGGAATGGCGCCCCGCATTCGCCACCGCACACGTTAACTGGGGACTCAGCCTCGCGGCCGAACAGCGACCCATGGAAGCCATCACCCACTACGAAGCGGCCCTGCGCCTTCGGCCCGGTCACGCGAACACCCATTACAACCTCGCGATCGCCCTGAAGGCGCTCAACCGCACCAACGACCTGCTGGTCCAGCTTCAGAAAACGGTCCAGCTCAACCCACAGTTCCGCGAGGCACGCTACAATCTGGCTTCGGAACTGGCCGCGCATGGAAAGCTGGAGGCAGCCCTTGCCGAGTACAAGGAGACCATCGCACGCTGGCCGGAACTCGCGGATGCACACTATGGGCTCGCCACGGTGCACGCGCGCCTTCATCAGAATCAGCACGCCGAGGAGGCGGCGAAGGCGGCCTTAAGGCGGAACCCCAACCATGCCGGCGCCCGGAGCTTGCTGCAACGGCTCGAGGAACCGGCCCAGCGCTGATGATCGGCGAAGCCGGCCGCCGCCAGAGAGCCTGGCTTCCCATGCTTCAGAGCGGGAATCCGGAAGCTGGCGCAGCCAGGCTATCGTTCCTCGATCACGTGTCTTTTCCTCCCCTCCAGCGCCCCGATGGTCTGACTCACCCCGCTGGGCCAATGGATGACGCCCTCTCTGATGCCTTCAGCCTTCCCTAGACCGAAATGGAGCGGGATTGGATCCTGGGATAGGAACCCCTTGCGGGAGACCACCAGCGCGTGATGGGCCTCCCCCCGGCTGTCCCGGAGCTCGACACGCGCTCCAATCGCGTTTCGATTGGAGCGCGTCCCCAGCAGGTGCAATCGGATCCAGGAATGCCCCAGGGATTGCTCGTTCCTGAACAGCTTGCCGGGAGCTTCATAATCATTAATGGCCATGTCCAGATCGCCATCCCCGTCGAAGTCGAAGACAGCGCACCCCCGCGAGTTGCCCACATAACCGGTTTGTGAGAAGTCGCCCACGTGGTACCAGAAACCCTCCTGATGCATGAAGAAGAGGTTCGGCTCATTTGCATATCGATTGATGAACCGCGCCTGGGCAAGATGCATCTCCCTCCGTTCGCCTCTCAGGCGGGGTGTTCGCTCCTCTGTTCCGGTGAGGATGGAGAAATCGAGCGTCCCATCGTTGTCATAGTCGATGGAGCTGCCATCCCAGGACCAGCCCATCTCGGCAGGCTCGAAAAGCGACGCAAACCGATTGCTGAGCGTCCCCCGGCCCGTTTCACTGTAGAGACGGTTGTTCACCGTGACGGAAAGGAAATGGAGCGTGTCGTCGGAAAGGGTGATCACCCCGGGCTCCATGCGATACCGAATCGGTTGACCTTCCTGAAACACAGGGATGCTGATCTCGGACACAAAAGCCTCGAAGTGCCCGTCCCGATCGAGGTCCATCACCGAAAATCCCATCCCGTTGTTCAGGGGCTGGAACCGGATCTCCTCGCTGCATTCCTGAAATTTCAGGCTGCCCAGATTCCGGTAGATACGGGCGTTCCCGAAATCGTTGAGAGAGAACAGATCCGGCTTGCCGTCCCGGTCGAAATCCCACGCCCCCACGGAGTGGGTCCATCCGGTGTCGTTAACTCCGGATTGCGGCGCGATGTCCTCGAACCGATGGCGCCCTCCTTCGACGCGGTGATGATAGAGTCGGTTGGGCTCTCCATTGGTGTTTTGTTGTCCGCGCAGCGGCTCCCGTCCGCGATCCCACCGGCCGAAGCTGGCGGTGTAAACATCCAACCACCCATCATTGTCGACATCAAACCAGACTGCCTCATGAGTAATGTCGGGGTGAATCGAGAAGCCGGCATCCTCGCTGACATCCGCGAAACGGCCGCCCCCAAGGTTTTGGAATAGCCGGCAGGGTTCGGCAACCCAGGTGACAAACAGATCGAGATCACCGTCGTTGTCGTAGTCGATCCAGTATCCGGCCCGGCTCTCTCCACCCAACGGCAGCCCGGCACTGGCAGTGGCATCAGAGAACCTCTGGCCGGCGTCATTATGAAACAGTCGCCCTCCGCCGAAGCCTGCAAAGAAGAGATCATCAAAGCCGTCCCCATCATAGTCGCCCGCGGACACCCCGCCACCCGCGATGTCCATCGGGATTTCCAGGACAGCGCGCTTGGGAATCAGAGCAGGGTTGCTGGCGTGGCGGAAGGTGAGGCCGACATCGGCAGCCACCTCGCGGAACATCGGCTTGGGCAACCTCTGGACGAGACGCTGCTTGGCGGCGTGGGAGTAGCCGTGAAGTCGCGGGCCCTGTTCCGGTGCCAGAACTCCGCCCTGGGCCGACTGCGACGCGCCGGTGGGTGAACCTGCGACCTGACCGGCGGGCGGAGGGGGTGAGTCGGGAGTTGGACGGCAGCCCCAGATCGCTCCCATCGCAAGGCCGATGGCGATGGTGAGGCCAGGATGCGGTGACCGGGAATGACACCGGAGGAGCGATGATTGGGCTTCCCTCATGGGCTATTCAAAAGGGACCTCGAGATGCAGTGTTCCACCGGGCACTTCCTTCAGGGCGGTCTTCCCGCCCGGCCAGCGTATCCACAGCTGTGCCGGGCCGTCCGGCCAGCCGAGGACGATGATGGGGCTCTCCGAGGAGAGGAATCCGGACCCGCAATGAAGCTCGCGGACGGGCCCTTTCCTGGCCCCCTGGACGAAGCGAAGCTGAGACCCATAGCCATTTCTGTTCCCGTCCGGGCCGCGCAGCGTGACCCGCAGCCCTGGCTTGGCCGAACGGTTTCGCCACAGACGTGTACCCGCGCCGACCTGGGTCACCACCAGGTCCAGTCTTCCGTCAGCGTCATAATCTCCCAACGCGGCACCCCGCTGCTCCCCGTAAACCTGCACACCGGAATCCCGGGCTGAAACTGCGATCAGGCGTCCGCCGCCATCGCCTTTCATCCACAGTCCACGCCCCCCGTCATACCGACCGGTTTCCCGATCCACGCCAAAAAAGTTCTGGCTCAGGAACACATCCTCATGGCCGTCGCCATCGGCATCGCCCACACAGACTGCGAAAGCGGGGGAGAACTGGGCTTCGATCGGCAGACTTTGCGCGACGAAACGGTCTCCGCGATTGAGAAACAGCGTGGAATCCAGCCAGTTGACGCTGTGAATGGAAGCCGTCCCGAGCCGCTCACCGAACATCTCGCGGGTGCCGGCCGATGCGAACGCACGATAGCTCCCGAACTGTTCCCGGAGGAACGGCAGCGACCGGGACAGGGTCTCGAAGTCCCGCAGCGGAACCTCCTTTGCGAGCTGCGGTTCGAAGGAAGCTTCAACCAGATCCCAGGTTCCGTTCTCATCCAGATCTCCCGCGTAGAGGCGCAGGTCGTGGCTGAGTCGTGCCTGATACTTGTGGTTGCGCCCCCAGTTCGCGGCAACCACATCCATGCGTCCATCCTCGTCGAAGTCTCCGACGGACACACCGGTCCACCAGCCGATATAGCGGTCCAATCCGAGGGAGACCGTGGTTTCGGACAACAATCCGCCGCGATTGTGAAACACCCGAACAGGCCCCCACTCGCAGGCCAGCACGAGCTCCGGCAGTCCATCCCCGTCAAGATCAGTGAACACCGCCCCGTTCGCCAGACCAGCCTGCCCCAATGACCTGGTGTTCGCCTCATCCGGTAAGAAGCGCCCCCCGGCCTGTCGGAACAGCCGAGAGGCCGTCGCCCGCGGATATCGTCCGGGCACGCTGAGACCCCCGACGAACAAGTCGAGGTCACCGTCACCATCGATATCCCCGAGCGCCAGCGGGCCTGGGTTGACGTCCATGGACTCCCATCCAGGCAGCTGTTCCGGGCCGCGTTCGGAAAGGGCGAAATCCAACAGCGGGCCGTGTCCCGCCCTGGGGGCCTGGTGCGAGGAGATCCCCAACAAGAGACGGTTGGTTCCGCCCACCCCCGCCCAGCAGACGACACCGGAAAGATCCTCGGGGGCCGGGAGCTGGAGCACCGGGGCCTGAACCGGACTCAACCCTCCCCGTCGGTTGTTGATGAAGACCCCGGGCGGGCTGCCCTTGCCGGCTCCGACAACCAGGTCCAGATGGCCATCCGAGTTAATGTCGGCCCACGCCACCCCGGGGCCTGAGCGATCCATCCTGCGGGGCAGCATTGGTTGGCGCGGGTCTTCGCCAGTCTCCTCAGCGACGTGCTGGTGGCGGAGCGGCGGAGACGCCGCCTCAAACCAGGGTGGGCCCGGAGTGGGAGACATGAGCTGCGAACCAGGAGGCCGCGTGCCCTTTCCCAGCGGTTCGCTGATGACGTAAGCGCGGTTTGGGGGAAGATTGCTCAGCTCAGTGATCGCTCCCGAACGCCATCGGACCTCGATGCCGATCACATTGGTGGGGCTCCCAGCGGCGAAAACACGCAGCGGATCGTCACCGCAGAGGTACCGTCCTCCGGAGAGAACCTCCATGCTCTGAATTGCGCCGAATCCCTTTACCTGGATGCGACTGCCTATGCCCCGGGTGTTTGGCGCGTTCCCCTCGAGACGCACCGCGATGCGGGAGCCGCTGGCATCGTTACGAAGCAGAACCGCAGGGTCGTTGAGATTGTTGAGGGCGACATCGAGGTCTCCATCGTTGTCGAGGTCGGCCACAATCATGCCGTTGGAGATGCCAACCAAGTCAAATCCCCAGGGCTTGCCCACCTCTTCAAACGTGAGATCCCCCCGGTTGCGGAAGGCAACATTGGGCGTGCGCAGAGCAGGCCATGGCTCGACCATGGCGGCTGCCCCAAGCTCTCTCTCGCGTCGTCCGCGCGACTTGAGCACATCCGAATCGATGGCATTCTGCCCATGTCCATTCGGCACCAATAGATCAGGATAGCCATCGAGGTCGACGTCCATGAACGTGCAGCCCCAGGACCATCCCGAGGCTTCGAGCCCGGCCAACTGGCCGATCTCGCTGTAGCGTCCATCCCCCTGATTCAAGAACAGGGTGTTCCTAAGCACCTGGGGCCGCGAGTCGATCGCCCGCACGTCGAGCGGCCATCCCCACCAGGGAACGAGGGCGTTCTCGAAATTGCTGCGTTCTGTCTGCCGATCCACCGCCTGGCGGCTCAGCATGTCCACAACGACGAAGTCATCCAAGCCATCCCGATTGATGTCTGCAAAATCCACGGCCATCGACGAGAGAGGAGTCTTGCGGAGCATGAGCCCGGGGGCGGACCGAAAGGTGCCCCTGCCATCGTTCAGCCAAACCCGGTCCGGCGAAAAGAAGTCATTGCAGACGTAGAGGTCCGGCGAGCCGTCGCCGTTAAGGTCATGGAACGACGCGCAGAGGCCCCAATCGTGAGGGGCTTCCTGGAGCGGGTTCCCGAGTTCGTCAAGGAATCGCCCTTCGGTCCACGAGGCCATCGTGAACCTGCCGTGGCCGTCGTTCAGATAAAGAATGTCGGGCTCTCCGATCTCGACTGCGGATATTTCATCACCGCTCTTGAGGATGCGAAATCGCTCCCGGTGTTCCGGCGGGACGATGATCCGGTTTCCCTCCCGCTTCAGTCCAAAACGGGTGACCCCCCCGTCCTTGACCGTGGTGCTTCGGTAGTTGACCACGTAGAGGTCGAGATCACCATCTCCATCAATGTCGGCAAACGCCATTGAATGGCTGCCGAACTCCTGGACCAATCCGCTTTCGGCCGTCGTTTCCTGAAAGCCGCCCGCTCCATCGTTGCGGAAGGCGCGAACGCCGCGCCCGATGCTGGAGACCGTCAGATCAAGGTCGCCGTCACCATCCAGGTCGGCCAGGCATGCTCCACTGGAGAACTGGCCTTCGCAGGCAATGACGGCATTCGAGGGACTGAGTTCGAACTTCCAGCCACCCCGGTTTAGATACAGCGCGTTGGGTCCTTCAAGACGGCAGAAGTAGAGATCGCACCAGCCATCGTCATTCACGTCCCCAGCCGCGATTCCCGAGCCGTTGTAGAGAATGCGGTTCCTGGCCGCCTGGACCGGAGAGAGCGTGTTGGTGAAGTGGAGGCCGGTCGCGCCAGGCGACAGTGCATGAAAGCCCGGTTTTCCGGAGGACGTGGCCTGGAACTGCAGTTCCCGAGACCGGTACCCAATCCCCTGCTGCCAGCCGGCACGGTCAGCCGCGGGAGTCACCGGGGCGCCGAAACCAACCGCCAGAAGCACGAGGAGAGCTCTGGGGAGCGAAGCACGGCGCCAAAGAGCGAAAGATTGCAAGGGGCAATTCAAGGGTGTGGAAATAGAACAGACATTCAGTTCGCGCGAAGAGACCTCGTGAATGTCAACCGGCCCCACTAGTAGAACATCCGGTCCGTGGTTTCAACCCAGAACCGGCCTGCACCGACCAAGACCGGCATCCTTAGCCGGAACGATTCAGTAGGACAGCGGCCAGTTGCGCAGCACACTCTTGCGAAGTGCGAGGCGTGAGGAGCGCGCGTATTGAACTGAAATACGTAAGCGACGAACAACGAAGCAATTCGCAAGAGGATCAAGCCAATGGCCGCTGTCCTACTGAATCGTTCCGGCTTAGGGCGGGCGGAGGAACGCAGGCCAAGGGAGGCCGGCCGCCGGCAGAAGCGGTACCCCGCCAGAGGCTGCCGAGACAATTGCACCCGGTGTTGGACCTTGCCGGACCCAAAAAAAGGGGCCGGGGTGCTTGGCACCCCGGCCCTTGGATTCAATCGCTTCGCGCGAATGGCTTAGTTTCCGGCGACCCGGAAATACTTCGCCACAGCAGCGTCAGCACTCAGGCTGATCGGGCTCAGATTCCCACCCGGCACATCCGTCCAAGGACCATTCAGGTCATTGGCAGACTGGAGCTTGCCGCCCTTGAAGAGCAGTTCCACACCGTTCGCCGTCGGGTGAATCCGCACGTCAAGGAGCGAGGCATACGGACCGAAGTTGCGGAGGTTGACCGCCACGTAGTGGTTGGGCTTCTGATTGCCGTACGAACCTGCGTCGGTCATACACATCCAGCCGATGACGGCATTGTTCGGGATGTTGGGCATCTCGCGGCCGTCCCCGTCGATCAGCTGCCAGGTATTACCGAACAGCGACCAGTAGCCGGTCACCTTGTTGCCGACACGGACCAGGCGCAACCAGGGGTTCTGGTCGGCCCGAGTGTTCGCGAGAGGCTCGCCTGCGCTGTTGATGTAGCGGGTATAGGTGCCGAACTTGCCAACGAATCCGTTGACGTCAGGCGTACCAAACCCGGGTCCACCGTTGTTACCCTGGCCGCCGCCAACCGCATCACGCCAGGTGTTCAGGGCGCGATGGTTGCCGTTGGCGGAACCGAAGGTATACGTGATGGCTGAATAGCGAGGCGCGCGGGTCGCCCTGTCCGTGTTCGGTTCGACGGGGTTGCCGTCGCCGTCCACCGTGGCATAGAGGCCCGAAGCCACCGTCAGACCACCATTTCCCCAGCCAGCCAGCTGGTCGGTCTTGTCGAAGCGTGTGCATTCCACAGCCCAGTCGAAGTCACCGGAAACCGGCTTGTAGACGAAGTGGTTGCGATCACCATTGAAGTTGTTGTAACCGCCGCCGATGTAGTCGACTTCCACCTGGTTGCCCGAGGCGAGAAACGTGGATGAACCCACAATGCCGGGATCATCGCCCCGCTGCGGACGATCCGCGGGATCCTTGAAGACACCTTCGTCCGCGGCCTGCCATCCGGTGATGGCTACCGTCGCCGATTGGCTGCCGGACATGACGTTCCCGCCCAGGTCACGAACGCCCGTGGCGGTCACGGTGAACGAGTCAGCGGTGACACCCGTGACATCGAGGTAGACAGAGTCGCCGTTGATACCCACCCAGGCCTTTGCCACAGCGCCCTCGCTGAGGGTGAAGTTACCGGCGGCAACAGAAGCCCCGGCGATCTGTTCGGAGAACTTCACGCCGACGCGTTTCTTGTCCCAGCTGCCCGCGGACACCACCCAGGGTGCCACGGTATCGCCCGTTGCGACGTAGTCTCCATAGTCGCTGAGGACCGCGTGAGCAGCAGCGTCAGCCGCATTGTTCCCCGCGTAGAACCCGACATGCATCTGCTCAGGCATGTCAACGCTGTACTTGGAGAACACCTTCGCCCACGGACGAGATCCATCGCTCACATACGCGTGGAAACTCTGGCCCGTGCGCTTCAGGCGCAGCCATTGGCTGCGATTCTTCAGGACCTCCTTCAGACCGCCGATGGCGCCCTGCTGGTCATAGACCGTGGGGGTGGTGCCGACCGTGCCGTTGTCGTCCCAATCGAACACAATGCGGTTGGCCAAGGCAACAGCATCGTCGAACGCGACCAGCTTCACGACCCGGCTCACGGCGTCGAGAGTAGCGCGAGCCATGAGACCGGCGCGGCTTCCCGCGTCGAGTTGATTGAGCTTGATGACCTTGTCGAAGTCGCCCGTGACGAGATTGTGGGCGAACTGGATGTCGTCACCCTCGTTCTTGTAGCGTCCGGCACCGCCGCTCCGGCGAACACCGAACACCCCGCCACCGGACGTGTAGATGTCACCCGTGCCGTTTGCGCCGATCGTGCTGACGGTGTAGGCGACTACAGAAGCTCCGGTCAGTGTCACCGGTGCAATCGGATTGCCGGCCAGGTCCGTCACCCCCGCGAGGACGTTCACGGAATAGTTGGCACCAAGCCCGGATACCGCGAGCACCACGGTCTTGCCATCCGCCATAAGTTGGGCGGAGTTGACCGTGCCACCCGCCAGGGTGTAGTTGGCGGCAGAACCCGCACTCGCCCCCATCAACTCATTGAAGAGAATGGAGACATTCTGGGCGATGGCGCCATGAGACGCCACCTGAGGAGGAACCAAGTCCTGGTTGACCGTCAGCGTAGCGCTGCGGGTCACTGAGACACCGGACAGCATGTACTTCACCGAGAAGACCTTGCCATTGTCCGCCAGTGTGAGCAGGTCGGTGGTATAGGTCGGACGGGTAGCGCCCGGGATGTCCACACCGCCGACTTGCCATTGGAAACTCAACCGATCCTGGGGAGCTCCAACGACCGTCGCGGCAACCGGGCCGAATGTGGCCGTGGTGCTCTGGACCGTGATCTTGTCAACAGGAACCGCCGTCGGCTCGATGGAGACATTGACGTAGGGCAAGATCGCCTCCAGTTCAGCCACGGACAGGATCACATTGCCCTCGGAGACGCGCTCTATGCGGATGGCGCTGCCGACGACCGCCGGAGCAATGTTCACTGCCAGCGGGTTCGGAGTTGGCATGGCCGCCTGCTGCTGGAACTGCCAGATAGTGGCACCCCCGCCGTCGAGGATGGAGATCAGCACGTCCACATTCCGGTCGTCGCAGCAATCAGTGCGGCGCCAGAAGTTGACCCGTCCGATCTCTGTGGGAGCCGGCAGGTCGATTTGAACATAGGGGTTCGGTTCACCGCGGTTGTGCGTGGTGCTACCTGCACCCCAGTCGCCATTCGTGTTCCCGTCATTCGCACGTTCAGGAACGCCGCCATAGTCAACACTGGTGGAGGTCGCTGTGCCGGCGATAGCCGCATTGATCTCATAGAACCCGCAGTTGCCGGTCAGTGTCACCGCTGCCATCGGGTTGTTGCCAAGGTCCAGGACGCCACTGATGCTGACGGAATAGGCGGTATTCATAGGGAGCCCTGTGAGGGTAAGTACGACATTGCTGCCATAGGTGCCGCCAGCGTCGGAGTAGCTGCGCACCAATGTGGCGGAGGTAACCGCCACACCGTTGGCAAACACGTAGTTTGCGACCGTCTCAGCGGTCGCCGGATCAAGCAACTCGCTGAAGCTGACCATCGCATTCAGCTGACGGCCACCCGCGAAGGTAATGCCGTTGACCGTCGGAGCCACCGTCTCTTCGGTCACGGTGAGAGTGGCTTCGCTGCTGGGCGTAGCCGAGCCAGAGAGAACGAAAAGGCAGCGATACTTCGCTCCGTTGTCGGACGACTTGAGGCGAGGCGTCGTGTAAGTAACGCCTGTCGCTCCCGGAATATCGACACCGTCCTTCTGCCATTGGTAGGTCAGGCGATCCTGAGGCCCGCCATTGACGGTGGCCGCCACGGGGCCGAAGGTGGCTGTGTCGCTTTCCGGAGCGGTCTGGTTGGAAGGGTTGGTCACGACACTGGCGTTCACCGTGGCACCATACGGCCGGAAGGCCTGGAGTTCAGCGCCGGTGAGATAGATGTGCCCGCCGTTCGGAGACTGACGCTCGATGCGAACAATTTTCGCATTGACCGCCGTCGCAAGATTGATCGCGAGGGGCCGGGGCGCGACGCCCACGGCCTGATAGCTCCAGAGCACGTTGCGGGAGGAGTCCAGCAGGCTGAAGAGGACGTCCTGGCCCTGATCAGGGCAGCAGTCGGTCCGCTTCCAGAACTGCACCCGTCCAATCGACTCCACGGCGGCGAATTCGATCTCGAAGCTTGGATTCGGTTCACCGACGTTCTGAGGACCAGAGTGGGCCACGGAATTGTCACCCCAATTCCCGCTGACGTTGCCATCGTTGATGCGCTCAGGAACACCGCCCCAACCCGTGCTTGAACTCGTCGCAACGCCACCCATCGCCGACGCCGCCACGTTCACTTCCGTGAAGGGGTTGACGACGATCGTCGCTTCGGCTGTTTCGAGATTGCCGAGGGGGTTGCTCACCTTGAGCTTGTACTTGCCCGCGTCCGCAGAGGTGAAGGGGTTGAAGTTGAGCGTGCGGCTCTTCGTTCCAGTCAAACGGCTCCCGTCATCCGCCAGATCCACACCGTCCTTGACCCACTGATAGGTGTTCGGACTGCCGGCGATGTCGGCGGTCAGGGAACCGGAGGTGAACTCAAATGCGGTCAGGTTTGCAGGATCGGCGACAATGCTCGGAGCCACGTTCTGAATCGTGAAGCGTCCGAAGCCGCCGTTGCCGAAGGTGACCAGAATCTCGGACTTCTTGAGGTTCGCCGGGGCGGTCGTGTCGGGATAGATCTCGACCCACGGATCATACATCAAGCTGGAGGTCGCCGGGATTTCATCGATTTCGGTAACGTTCACCTTGTAGGCGGAATTGTCGGAAATGGCGCCATTGAGGCGATGCACCCCCAGCCATCCCGGCTTGCGGATCCCGCCAAACTGGTTGTTCCAGCTGGGGATTGCATAAGTGACGATGTAATCGAGGTCCTTATGGCTCTCGAGTGTTTGCACCCAGTTGCCGTCGTAGCGCGTCAGGCCATCAACGTTGTGGTCGATCGGCTTGCCGTTCAGGCCGGCCGCATCCCAGGAGAAGGCAGGCAACCCGCCCACTTCACCGTCGACCACGTTCAGCAGGGACACGTCCGGCTGCTGATTGTAGTCGGGGCTGGGCAGCGGATTCACCGGGTCATGAACGAAGCGGCTTGGGCGCGCTTCCCATCCGGTGCCGGGATACCGCGAGTGGTAGTAGACCTCGACGTCCGGATTGGAGGGATCGAAGCCATACTTCACCCCACTGCTGGTCAGACCGCCTTGGGAGAAGGCGTTCCGGCGGCCTCCGTCACGATCGTTCAACCGGAGCGCCGGCTTGAAGGTCAATCCGCCGTCCTCGGTGATCAACTTCTGCGGATGCATGCCAATCCGCCAGGTGCCACCGCCAGCAATGATCGTGGTGTCGTTGCCACTTCCGTAAACACGAAAATCGCGGAAGCGCCAGCCTGCCCATGAACCAGCCTCCCCGCTTCGGGTGCCGGTGCCCGACAGGCCATCACCCACTCCGGGAACCTGCTCCTCGTAGGCGATGGTCGGGGTGGTCTCCCAGCCCGAGCCGTCCGGCTTCTGAGCGTAGCGCAAGATCAGATGCTTGTAGGCCGTGTAAAGAGCCCGCTGCCCTACCGCCCCACCGCTGATGCCCCAGCGCCAGAAAGCCTGGGTCTTGCTCAACTGTTGGCCCTTGTCCGGGGCAGTCACATCATGGCCAATCTTGTCAGCTGGAAAAATGTCCTCCTTCCAGGCGATGCCCAGCGCCTTGCCAGTGTTCGCATCGATCCAGATCAGCGAGCGATCCGGGTATTCCGCCGCCGTGGCATTGCCAGCATCCGCCACGATGCCGTTTTCGCGCACGCCGAGAAGCAACCGGGTGTCATCGTAACGAATCAGGCCCGAGTACCCGTCGATCGGTGAATTCCCGTCAAACGCCTCCGCGGCGCCGGGCGTCATGTTCTGCACGAGGATCGGGAGCTTGTCTCCAGGGGCGATGTTTCTCGTAACCCCATCGTTATAACCTTGTATCCAGACCGGACTGACCTGCTGCGCAAGTGACGGAAGGGCGACGGCCCCCGTCAGAAGCGTTGTGAGTAATAATAGTCGTTTCATGGTTGTTTGATAGTTTGACTTTCCAACGGTGTTGCGTTGCTGCCTACTGCCCCTCCATCCAGCCGGAACGGAGAGCTTACAGACCCCACAAAACCTGAGTGAATCAGCCAGGAACTATGCACAGTTGAGGGAACATCACGGGATGGCTCGACAAGGTAGGCGAAATTTGGCCGAAACTTCTTCACAGCTTTTGTTGGATGCACGGCTGGATTACTTAATGTATGGGTGGATGTCAACTTTGAATTCTGATCAACAATGCGAGGGTGCGCATCTCATATTTTTCTGAAGGGTGAGCTTGAAGCGGGACCCCGCGCTTGGTTGTTGGCGAGGGAGGGAGGTTCTGAATGGGGCTAGAGATCGTGCCAGCGGCCGTTGCGCCAGAAAGTTTCCCAGCACATGAGGGCTTCATCCCCCTCCAAGCTCCAGAACTGTCCAGTGCGTTTGAACCGACACTGATATTGCCTGCATGTGGACTCGATAGCCCCCCGATCCCAGGCGTTCGTCGGCCTTGATCTTCTGCTCCTCCGTGGCCTGGCCTCGGTCCACCGCCCTGCGCACCTTGACGACATCCTGGTAGTGCATCCGGTTTTGTTGTTCTATTGATACTCGACTCACAAACCTTCTCCCCCTTCGCTCCGTGTTCTTCCCTGCCTCTAATCTGCAAAATCTCGGAAACCTGCGGATAAACCATCCCCTGTCTTGCTTCTGACTTTCTCGTCAGGTCGTAGACCGCGCCTGTCCCCTGGCGCTTTGACCATGGACCCACGAAAGCCAGCAGCCGAATCCTAGTCCTCTGACACACGACGTCCAATAAAGGGACAGGTCATTAGACAACACTACTTCCCGCCGGCACTCACACCGTCGTCCTCCGCCTCGACGGCGCGAAGCTGCCCGAAAGCATTCGGCTCAAGTCGGCAGACGTGAGCTGGAGTTTGAACTAATGTGACCGCGGGCAGATTCCATCGATAGGCTTCAACCATTCCGGCTGAGAGTTGAAGACCCAGAACTTGGTAGAAGCCGGTCCAGGTTCCTGCGAACTCCTGATCTGTCCCTGCCCGGATCCTGGTCCCCGTCCCAATCTGCGTCATCTGCGGATCACCTCACTGGCCTTCGGCTTCTGAATCTTTTGCAGGCTATTGCGATGTCAGCACAGCCTGCAACGAACGCAGTTCCTCAGCAACCTGCCCGGGATCATCCAGGGTTTGAGCAATCTCGTCCCGAAGCAGTTCACGGTATCGCTTGCGCAGACGATGCACAGCAACGCGAACGGCTCCCTCGTCCACACCGAGAGCCTTCGCGGCCTCCGGGTACGGAATGGCGGCCCCGCCAATCATCAGGTAACCTTTCGACTGCTCAAACAGAGCGGTCTTGCCGGCAACAGCGCATTCGTCGCGCAGACGGACGATCACTCGCTCCAGCAAAGCCAGCGCCCACTCCCTATCGAAGGCTTTGTCCGGACTGGACGAGTCCGACGGATCCGGATGAAAGCGCTCGTCTGCACCCGTCCAGTCGAGGGAAAGATGGGCGATTCCGCCGCCTCGCTTCTGGCGTTGCAACTTGTCCCATTCATTCGCCAGGAAGTGTTTCAGCGACGCGAGCAAAAAGGCGCGGAACTTCCCGCGTTCAGCACTGAGCCCTTCAAGGTAGTTCTTCTCGAGAAACCGTGCGAAGAACGCCTGAACCATATCCTCAGCATCCTCTTTCGTTCTGCCATGGCGACGAACGTAGGCATAAAGCGGATACCAGTAGGTCTGGCACAACTCGCCCAGAGCCCGGTCCGACTCCGCAGATGACCGGCGCCCGGCTGTCAGCACAAGCGTCCAGCGGGTTGTGACGAATGGATGCTCGGGGGATTCTGGCTGCGACGTGGCCATCGGGGAGTTCCCGTCAGGGTGTCTTGGTTTGAAATGTCAGCAGATACGCCACAGCAGGCCGGCCCTGGCGATCCTTGAAGTTCTTGAAGTTTGGGCTGTTCAGCCAGTAGCCGTAGGGCGTGTTCGGTTTCAATCGCACCTTCAACACACAAGTCCGTCCGTCGGCTTCATACTTCGGCGGCTCGACGACCTCTGGCTCAGAACCCTGCCAGGCACTTGACCAGCTCCAGCTGCGATCGCGCATCTCTTTGCTATAGGTCACTTTGATTTCAACTACTCCCGGGGAGACGTTCGTTGATCCCGCCTCAGGCACCGTCCTCACAACAACGGGGGGCATGGAATCGATGTCCTGAGGCCGAGCTGATCCGCTCCAGGAAACCAGCCCGAGGGCGGCAAGGGTAAGACGAACCCAGTTTGGGATGCGTTTCGATCCTGGGCGTGTGCTTTTTGTGTTCATGGCATTGGATGGTTTATTGTCCGGTTGTCTGGAAGAGGAGAAGATATGGGATGGCAGACCGATTCGATCGGTCCTTGAAGTTCTTGAACGTGTCGGAGTTCAGCCAAAAGCCGTAGGTCGTGTCCGGCTCCAAGCGTGCCTGGACGATACACGTTCGGCCGTCCGGTTCGAAATGCGGCCGGCCGATGAACTCTGGCGTCGAACCCATCCAGGCTTCACTCCAGCTCCATGAGTCATCCGCCATGGGTTTGCTGAATCGCACTCGGATCTGCCGCACTCCGGGCGCGACGTTTCGTTCCCCGGAGACAGGAGAAGTTTCGACAACCACCGGCGCTTGATCGTTGAGCGTCCGGGATGCTTCCCGGGATGCCGCATCGATATCGGGTTCGTCGTCAGCGGGCAGGGATGCGGCCTGGAAATCGGGTTGAGGTAAGCGTTGTGAATGAAAACCGAAGACGGTGCCGAGCTGCCGACGGTTTGCCACCAAACCAATCACCAGCACGCACAACAGAGCGATGGCGACACCACCGCGCCGAGTTCCCCACCACCAGTCGCCTGCTGGAAGAGCGTCGCATTCGCTCAGTCGCACCGTCCGCCAGACTCGGCGTGCGATCAGAAAATCCAGAAAGAGGCAGAGAAGCACGATGCCGAAGACCATGACATTCCAGTCTGCAGGCGACATGGGTGCGGTCGTGCGCGCATGGAGCAGCGTCTTGGCTGTGTTCGACAAGCCGAAGACCAGGATCACGTTCAGGGCAAGCAACGGAAAAAAGAGTCCATCGAACACAGCCAAAGGCAGCCCGCCGATGCGACCGCGTGAGCGGCGGATCTCTCCTACCGCCCACCACCCGAACAAAGTTGTTAGGAAGGGCGCAGTCACTCCCCCTGCGCCCACCGTGATGACCAGAACAACTTGCCACCACGAAGGTTTGGAGAGCCCTGCTTCAGCCGGCGTGTTGAGGTTAGTCCAGGTCGGGAACATCATCAGTAGTGCCAGCAGGAACACTGGGATCTGGCTCGCCCCGATGATGGCTTTTCGAGAAAAGCTTTCCGCTTTTTCCATCGGGAGGATGGTTGTCCCCTGGGGTGTGCGAGAAGCCAGAGGGACTGCGGGTTCCTTCAACCAGGTCG